>JANYFV010000340.1 GCA_025359635.1 Undibacterium sp.
TTTAACTGCAAGCGACATGGTAGTTCAAGTGAGCACGCCGTCTATTTTGCAAACCTTTGATCGCTGGGGCAACGTCTTAAGTACCTCAGATGTGCGTACTAGTGGCAGTGGTGCAACAGATCAATGGATTACCAAATACAGCTACAATAAAAATAATCAACTCGTCGAAACATTTACACCAGATGGTAATGGCATCACGCTTACAACAGCGGAAGCTTTCTCAATCAAGCGAGAATATGACGCCCTTGGACGGCTGTTTGGGCAAACGGATGCGAAGAAAACAAATAACATCTACGATCAAAATACCCAACGCTATAACGCCAACGGCCAACTCATCAAGGAATACCATGCCGACGGCGGTATCGTCAGCTATGAAATCAATGTCTTTGGTGAACGTGTCACAGAAACCGATGGCGCAGGCGTGGTCACAAGCTTCACTTACGATAATCTTGGCCATGCTCTGACCAAAAGCACTGCGGCGGTTGACGTGTATGGTGTTCCTGATCTTGCCTACAAAGGTAGATTGCTGCCGCCAGTAAAAAAAGTTCTCACCACCACCTATGGCTATGATGAACTGGGTCGCCGCATTACCATCACAGACGCCAAAGACGGCATTGTTCACACTAACTACGATCTGCGTAGCAACATCATCGCCACTGATGCCATGGCACATGTTGCCGCTTCGGCTGATGTGCTGCGGGTAAATCCAAGCGGTACCGTGGCAGAAAACAAAACCTATTACGATGACCAAAACCGCAAAATCGCCACCCTCGACGCCAATGGTCTCGGCGCCACCTGGAGCTATGACGGCACTAGCCAACGTATCGCGGAGCACAAAGATTTGGGTGGGCATATCACCAAGTACACCTACAATCAACTAGGCCAGCTAATAAACGAAACAGGGGCGTCTACTGGATTTGACAAAGACGTCACTTACACCTACACCCTGTCTGGCCAGATTGAAAGCATTGTCGACAAAGGCCACGGTCTTTTTGCGACAGGCCAGACAGACATCACCACCACAACGGCTTATCAATATGATGCCGCAGGTAACCGCATTACAGAAAGCATCATACAAAGCACCCAAGGCCGCACCACCGTCCTGCAAGACAACCATTTAGCCTATGATCAACTAGGCCGCCTGCGTCGGGTAGAAGACAGCCGCTACGCCATGACCATCCAATACGATGCCAGTGGCAACCGTACTGAGGTCAACACCCACTACATCCCTGACGGCACCAACAACGCACGCGACGTCACCACCTTCAACAGCTACGACGCCATGAATCGGCAAACCGTATTTGACGGCGTAGGCCGGGCAACCATAGCAAGCGCGACCACCTATGCCGCCAATGGCTCAGTCGAACGCATCGGTTACCAAGCCGGTGACGTCATCATAGAAAAGGATCATGGCCACATCGTCACCTACGACCACGCCGGCAGACGAAGAAGCGACACCAGCATCGGCAAGCGCATCGACAGCCATGACAGCGCGGTTGAAGGAATAGATCCAAATGGCACGCCCTACTATGGACGCTACTGGGATAGCGATGCTAACGACTGGGCCTACCAATACGAACCCAACACCATCACTAGCGTCATCGACGGTGTCACCAACGAAATCTACGGCTACGACGACGCAGGGCGTCTCATCAACACGGTACGTGATGGCACAGCAATCCCGCTGGTCGGGCCAGCCGGTTACCTGATCGACCAACGTTTCTATGACGCCGATGGTCAGGTGGTCGTCAGTGGCATCGCTGCCCAATATCTCGACAATACAGGCGTAAAAGCCCTCTTTGCCCAAGTGGGCATCAACGCTGATTATCGTTTAAATCAATACGACAGCTACAACACCCAACAACTAGAGCGCCAGCAAATCATCACCGGCGGTGGTGGTAACGCCAACTATACCGGCTTCCTCTATCACTATGATGATGTCGGCAATGTCACCTCTTACAGCCAGGACAGATACGACTATGGCGGGCTAGTCATCACGAATAAATACCTGAACTTTGATGACTACAAACTCCAGGAAATCAAAGGTGAACGATTAAATGTCACGCCCGGCATCACCACCAACACCTACGACACCAACGGCCACTTAATCCAGGTGGACGATAGCACCCAATCGACCAACCGTCGTACCTTCAGTGTCGATGGTGCAGGCCACGTGCTCAAAAAAGTCGAAGGCAATGCCAGCGTCACCCACAGCTGGCTAGTCAATGACCAGGTCATCGGCAGCGGTGTC
>JANYFV010000359.1 GCA_025359635.1 Undibacterium sp.
CCCTTTACTTTCTTTTTGATCATATGGGATCGGCTATTTGGTAGCGATATCGAGCAGCGCGAAGCCCCCTGTTGAAAAGGCGAGTCCGCTATATAAAATTGGAGTACATGCGGTTATCTGTCACGATAATCCTCAACCAGCGTGTGTGCATCCGGAAAAGCCAATCATGAGCGAGGTAGAACAAGCTGAACTACCTCAGCAGGATTGCGTAGTTGATGCCGACGCACTAAAGCAAAAATCCCTTGAGTTCATTGATGCTAATGAAATACCTCCTATGGAATTTAAAGTTTGAGATGAGAAGCTAGGGCCGAAGGGCGGCGCCCCCCGCACTCCGCAATATGGTGGGCGTCGTCGAGATCGAATTGTTAGGTGTCGCCTTTTGTGCCGTCTTGAGCTTCAACAAAGGCCTTGCGAAAGCCCATTGGCTCTGCGATCCCAGTGAGCGGGGCATGGGAAGTGCCAGTACCGGAGACGATGAGCGTACCGAAGTTCAAGAGCCGGCCAAGCAAGCCTTGTTCAACCTGGATGCTCTCAACTTTGTCCAGGTTGATCTCAACTGTTTGACGGCTAATGAAGCCATGTTTGACGATGATACGCTTCGTCGTGACGGCCAGTTCCACCGACTTGTAGCGTACAAAAGCCATGCCTAGGAAGATGAGGCCAAGCCCGAACGCTGGAAGTAGCAAGACTCCGGCGGCGATGAGGTGCCAAAGTGACCAAAGACTGATGTGGCCCATGTACACAACCTTCTCGTCTTTAACCAACGCTCCTTCAACATAACTGGACATGCTAACTCCTCAAGTTTAAAAATCAAGAAGTGTCCAGTCGGAGATGACGTGCGACGCCTAAGCTTGATTCAATTTTCATTTTAAAAAAATAACCGACAAGTCTTATGGTGTCAAGCGCAAATCGTTTGTCCAGAGAAAACAAAAGTCATAAGCGAATCGACCAAAGCGGCGTGGAGATTCATTTGATTCTACCAATGAATTGACAAAATACAGATTTATTTCGACGACCGTGAGCGTTGGCTATCGTATGCGGCTGTCTTTGTCGTCTGGCAGATTGAATGGTGCGCGTGGCGCACGCTACTAAAACGCACCGGCAAACTCAATAGGTAATGGCCTCGTCATCTCACTCTCCCTCTGATCTGTTCACAGCAGAGTGTAGGATGATAGCTGAGGAATGTCAAATGTAAGGCCTGACCCCGTACTTTATGACCCCGTACTTTTAAGGCCTGACCCCGTACTTTTTTAACAAAGTATGCTCAGGAAGGTGTCGGAAAAATTTGACTTGCACGGTGCGTACTGCGCACCGTGCCGATGCTACCGTTTGCTATTCCAGCGCGCTCAGTTCCACCGCCACCCCAGATAACACGGCATTGCCCGACAAGGGATCACGCAGGTTTTCGTCAAGTAGCGCATTGAGGTTAACACCGGGTCGTTCGCCAGCCAGCGCCAGCTGCGTGCCGGGCAAATCATGACCCCAGCCATGAGGCAGGCTGACGACGCCTGGCATCATCCCGGCGCTGATCTCGACTTGCGCCGTGATCATGCGCGCACCGTTGCGGATTTGTGCCATGCCACCGTCGACTAAGTGCAGGCGCTGCGCATCATCCGGATGGACTAATGCCGTACAACGGTAAGTTCCCTTCGCCAGCGCTGGCAGATTATGCATCCAGCTATTATTCGAGCGCAATTGGCGCCGCCCTATGATCACCATGTCGGGTGCCGGCGCTTCCAGATCGGCACTGGCGCGGCCCAGATCTGCCAGCAACATCTGCGGTGCCAATTCGATTTTGCCCGATGGCGTGCGTAGCACTTCCGGGATGCGTGGCGTCAAAGCGCCGAGATCGATGCCCGACGGTGCCGCCTTGATTTTAGCCAGTGTCAAGCCATCCGGCTGTTGGCCAAACTGATCGCCATACGGCCCGCTACGCAAGGCCAGTTCCACTTGACGTTCAGCGCCGCGCAGGGGGCGCAACGCAGCCATAACATGAGCGCTTGCGTCACCCACACTGCGCTGCAAATCTTGCTCCAGCAAGGCATCATCGAATACATCGATGTCGGTATTGCTGCCTAAGCCTTTGACGATCGCGGCAATGCGCAACATGCTTTCCCACTCATCCGGCTGCTTGCCTTCGGTGGCCAAGGCAGGCGGGCTGTAACGCGCGTGGTTGCGGTACGAAAATTGGGTAAACGTCATATCGTAATGCGCTTCTTCCAGTGGCGATAAACCGGGCAAGATCACGTCGGCATGGCGCGAGGTTTCGTTGAGATAAATATCCATGCTGACCATAAAATCGAGTTGATCCAGCGCCTTTGCCAACCGCGCACCGTTGGGTGCCGACAGCACCGGATTACCAGCAATCGCAATCAAGACCTTAATCTGGCCAGTGCCAGGAGTGTCGATTTCTTCGGCCAGGCAAGTCAGCGGAAACTCACCGGAAATTTCTGCCATGCCTGACACGCGGCTGTGATGCCGCCCGCTAATCACGCCGCGTCCACTGCCGGATTTGCCACGCGTGTTAGCCGCAAATGCCGCAGCTTTCGGGAACATGGCGCCGCCTTCTTGATCCAAATGGCCGGTCAGCACATTGATCACGTCGATCAGCCACGAGCATAGGCTGCCATATTCCTGGGTGCAGGTGCCGATGCGGCCATACACCGCCGCCCGCTCGCTAGTGGCCAGGCTACGCGCCAGTTCACGTATCGTCGCGGCGGCGATACCGCAGCGTCGTGCCATGCGTTCTGGGGCAAATTCCTTCACAGCTTCGTCCACTTGTTCTACACCTAAAGTGTGTTCTGCCAGGCGCCCAAGGCGTACTAATTTTTCGTCAAACAAGGTATGGACCAGACCGAGCAGGAAAAACACGTCAGCACCGGGGCGGATGAAATGATGGGCATCGGCCACCTCGGCAGTCTCGGTTTTGCGCGGGTCGATCACGACTATCTTGCCGCCACGCTCGCGCAAACTTTTCGCCTTGCTACGAAAATCTGGCACGGTCCACAGGCTGCCATTCGAGACCATCGGGTTGGCACCGATGATCAGCAAAAAATCGCTGCGTTCAATATCCGGCACCGGCACCGACAGCCAGCTGCCAAACATCAGCCCGACCGACAGCATCTTAGGGATCTGGTCAACACTGGAGGCGGAGTAAATATTGCGTGAACCCAGCGCCTTGGCCAGTTTTGGAAAGTACAGCAACAAGCCCATCTTGTGCGACACCGGATTACCCAGCACGGTCGCGACCGCATCGGCGCCATATTGCGCAATCACGGGTGGCAGGCGGCGTTCGATTTCGGCGTACGCCTCATCCCAACTCGCCTCAATAAATTTGCCATTGCGCTTGATCAGCGGGCTGCGCAAGCGGTCTGGGTCTTCGTGCAATTCTTTCAAACCTATCGCCTTCGGGCACAAAAACCCGGCACTGAATACATCGGCCTTATCGGCGCGGATACGGGTAATTTTCTTCCCCTCCAGCTCGATCTCCAGACCGCAACAGGCTTCGCAAAACGGGCAGATACGGTGGGCGATACTGGTTTGCTCGGTCATGATGTTTCTCTCTGCTTCTATCAATACGACGATCCGACGATCGTGGTGGGTCTGAAGTGCGGGCATTACTGATGTTGAAACATGCAATTAAAACTGCACGATCGTTCGATTATCTGGATTTTACAGTCGCGTGTCAATTGCGATTTGGTTAAGCCAATGGGGTGCATACTTGAATTTCAATAAAGTTAATGCCTCTTTTTGTCTGTCATCTACCGTACATACCCGTCGGCACCAGCTTAAGTATGATGCGCTAGCACCGCTAACGCAGAAATTTCATTGCAACACTCAACTTTCGATTAAGGCGATCATGAGACTCTCCCCCTATATTCTTGAGAACCTCGAACGCATACTTCAAGAGTGGGAGGCTTTCGCCGCCACCTTGGTTCCCCCAGATCAAAAACTCAGTAAACTTCTGTTGCGTGACCACGTGAAGCAAATGCTGGAAGTGATCGCGGCGGATCTCGCGACACCACAAACAGCCCACGAAACAGCTGAAAAATCAAAGGGTCACGTAGATTCACCTTCTGAAGCGCAGACCGCCGCGTCAACTCACGGTATCGAACGTCTGGCGTTGGGCTTTAGCCTGAGCGCGGCAATGGCAGAATATCGCGCATTGCGCGCCAGCGTCACCAGGTTATGGCGAGAAAAACTGATTGATCAACCTCATACTGATACCGTAGTTGACGACCTGATTAGGTTTAACGAGGCGATCGATCAGGCGATCAATGAGTCTGTAACAAGCTACTCGTTTGAAAAAGATCAGCAAACGCGTGTGTTCGATACGATTTTATCTTCCTCCCCTGACTTAAGTTTTACCTTTGATCTGGAGGGCAGATTCACTTACGCTAACAAGGCGGTAACTGAATTATTTGAACTGCCACTCGACGAGATCATGGGAAAAAGTAACCTCGATCTTAAACTCGCTAGCTCCACCGTTCTGCAGCATGAAATCGAGCGAGTCATCAATACAAAAAAACGCTTTCGCGGCGAAATGACGCATATAAATTCGGACGAAAAGCAAGAGTATTATGAGTGCATTTTAGTACCGGTATTTAACAAACAGGGAGAGGTAGAAGCAACAGCAGGCACGGCGCGCAACATCACCGAACGCAAGGCGGCAGAAGATCAAAACTGGCAAAAAGCCAATTACGATTTATTAACCGGCTTAGCTAATCGACGGCTGTTTAACGACAGACTGGAGCGAGATATCAAACATGCCATACGCACCGTTACACAACTCGGATTATTGTTTATTGATCTCGATAATTTTAAGGACGCTAATGATAATTTCGGTCATGATGCTGGCGACTTCTTGTTGCGCCTGGCAGCAGACCGCATTCGCTTATGCGTACGCGAAACCGACACCGTTGCTCGCCTGGGGGGTGACGAATTCACGGTCATACTGCAAGACCTAAATGGCAACGAGCAAGCAGAGTTAATCGTCAGAAAAATTCTCAAGGAACTCGATAGCTCCTTTCAGATTTTTAACCACGACGTACATATCTCGTCCAGTATTGGCATAGCGATTTTTCCCAAAGATGCGAACACGCCCGATTTGTTGATCAAACACGCAGATCAGGCCTTGTATGTCGCCAAACATGCTGGACGTAATCGGCTCAGTTTTTATTCCGCAGATTAGGGATGCGCGGATTCAATCGTGATCCCCTTATGATCGCTAATCGTTATCCACATCGATTGCACAAATTGGCTAATGAACAAAAAGCGCAATCAAAAAAAACGAAAAAAAGAACGAAAAAGAACGGGGTCGGTCAAGAACGGGGTCAGGCCTTACATTTGACATTGGGTGACAAATCAAAACAACTTTCCTTCTGTTTCACCGCCCGACTCACCGTCGCGTAGCTTACCCCAAAATGTTGGCCAACTTGCTCGAGAGTGTAGTGTCCACTTAAATACGCATGTGCCATATTTTCATTTCGCGTGTTTCCCAAATTGGCATAGTAGTCCAATGGTTTTATTGGCGTTTGCTTTTGTTTTTTTGGGATGCCTTTGAGCGATTGTTCAGGATCGAGCTTGCGTTGCATATCAAATACAAATTCATCATCGCCCAGATAGATTTGGTTTTTTAAGCTCTGCCAGGGCGAGGGCTGTCCTTTGCCTTGCTGGACAAAATCCCGATAGCGCTGTTGTGCGACATTTCTTGTCTTGGCAAATCCACCCAAAACCCAATCCGTAGTCAGGCATGCTGCGCCTTCTGCTATTCCGGCGGTGGCACGATAACTGCTCCATGGCCAGTCTTTGGCACTGCGCACCATACCGGCACGCGCGGGATTTAAGGCTATGTAACGCGCCAGTTCAAGCAGGTAGGATTCTTTCTGCACCAAGATGGCTTTAAACCTACCCTGAAAAACATGGCCGACCCGTTGATACTGCCGGTTGACATATTGG
>JANYFV010000398.1 GCA_025359635.1 Undibacterium sp.
ATCACGTTGGAAAACATGCGGCGGAACTCCATGTCCACCACCAGTTTTTCCAGGGTCTTTGTATCGTCGCTGACCGCATTAAGCGTATCTTCGTCCGCTTCCGCTTTGGCCATCGCAAACAGTTCCTGCGCGTCGGCGAGACCACTGCCCAGTGTGTTCAGGTTGGTAACAACTTCATCGAGAAGCTTCTTCTCTTTGCCCAGTTCCTGTGTGCGTTTGCTGTCGCCCCAGACCGCCGGATCTTCCGCGAGGCGATTGACCTCTTCGAGCCGCTCTACCTTGGCATCAAAGTCAAAGATACCTCCGCAACTCGACCGTGCGTGCGGTCAAGTCGGAGATGAGATTTCCAATTGCGTTTAGCTGATCTGCTTCCATGTTGTTCTAATTCTTCACTATTTATTTCCCTTTCCCTTGGGAGAGGGGTAGGGTGAGGGATCGCGGTTGCCGCGAATGTATTAGATGGGCATTGGAAGACGTTTCCTGTCCACAGCCAGCCGCATAAATTCAAACGGAATTATACGCGACGGTTCCAGCACTAGGCCGCGCAATTCCACTCCAAGTCGCTTATTCCACCCGCGTAAACGTGGTGTACAAGCGACGATTGACGAACAATTATTTATCCACACCAAGCGCCAAATACAGCGTCATCGGACTATCCAAGCAAGTCTTAAACCCATAGTGCTTGTAGAAAGCTTTTGCGCGCACATCCTTCGCGTCGACAATCAACGCGTACGCAGCAACCTGCTTGCGCGCTTCCAGACAGCGCGTGACTGCACAGCCAATCAGCAGCTTGCCAATTCCCCTGCCCTGATGAGAAATACTACACGCGAGCCGCCCTATGCGAAAACATGGCACCGGGTAGCGCGGTAGCTGCTTTTGGTCGGCCTCTGTGAGTGCGTTTACGTCGATTTGTGCGGCACTCAAACTGTAGTAGCCAAGTATTTCCGCAGGCAGGTTCGTGTCAATCAGTACCCGAACTACGCTCACGCCCTTCTTGCTTTGCTGAATCGCGAAGCGCTGAAGATATTCGTCTAGTTCTGTTACGCCGCAGCTAAAACCCTTGCGATCATGCCGAGCTGGGTCGAGCGCCTGCTCCTCAATCACGCTTGATCTTGCGCGCAGCGGCGACGGCCCCCTTTAGCGCTGCATTTGGTGTAAATGCGCTATTGAGCGCCGTTGCAAGCGCCCGAAAATCTCGCTTGGACAACGTTACCCGCGATTCACGATCCAGCAATTTAATCGCCTTTTCCTTGGCCGCGGCACGAACGAATCCCGCCATCGTGGTGCCCATCAATGCGGCGGCACGCGACACGACATCTTTTTCCGCTGTGTCCATCTTCAGGTCGAATCTTGCGACTGCCGCCATGGGGGCCCTCGTAAACTGCTAAATTGCAATACGGCATTTTACCGTATTAACATTAGATGCGCATACCATAGCATTCGATACCTTGCGCCTTGAATTCTGCGCCCGCAGCGAAATTCAGCAATCGCTAGCGCTGCGAATTTTTCGCTGGCACGGTGGTCCCATCTACCGTCAAGAAGCGTTAGCGCATTCGCCAGCCAATAATCTCCCCTTTGCTTTTGAAAAGGTCGATATCCTTTTCTCCGGATCGCAAGAACTGGAGCAGCGACTTGTTTTGAAATCGGCACGATTGTGATATGCCGAGTAGTACGAGGTACGCCGAAATTCCGTTTTTGCCAATGGAGCCAGATATTTTTCTCTGAACGGCGATATGCCTCAATGCCCTTTCGGCCATGTTGTTGTTCCAAGGTATGTCGTCTTGTGTCAGGAAGACGAATAGCTTGTCTTTGTATTTCGAAAATCGCTTTTGATAGGTGCTCACCAAACTTGAATCGTACGATTTATTGTCGATCACCTGCGCGTAGAATTTCTCAACGTTTCGTCGGAATTTGTTCAGGTATCTTTGTTTCAAACCATGCTTTTCGACAGCCTCGAAGATCGGTACGATAAGGTCGCGCACTGTTGAGACAAATGCTTCCAAATCCGCATCAAATGGCGACTTCCTAAGGTCTTCATTCAAGTCGCGGATTAAGTGCGCCCAACATTTTTGTTGGACGCAATTGATAGAGTCGTAACCCGAATAAAAGTCTGAACAAAGAACCCCATTGTATCCATCAAGCAATTCATGAATTGGCGTCGCCTCACGGCTAAGTGTGTGCCGAAATATGACGTGAGTGCCGTCTGTGATTACCCACACGTATTGGTCAATTCCCCCGACGCTTACGGTCGTTTCGTCAACATGGAGAAATGGGCTTGCAAGTATCTTCCG
>JANYFV010000438.1 GCA_025359635.1 Undibacterium sp.
TTTGATAAAACTGGGATCTGAAGTCAGATAAATTCAATTTTGTCTATGAAAAACCTTGAGCTACGGCTAATATGCTCAAGCGTTAAATTACTCCGTCTCTATGGTTTCCCGTAATCAACCACGATGCAGCTTACGCAATAAACTAAGGCGAATGGCCATCCGTGTGTCGCAGGTTCGATCTATCCGCCCTAAACACCCTGCCGAGTGAGATAATTCGGATTGACTTTTTAATTGCACGGATTGCATCTTGCGTACCATTCTCAACTACTGCCTTTTTTTGCTTTGCTTGTGGGACATGCCAGCCCTGGCCGATGTCAATTCATTGCAGCTCGATGAACTGACAAGCCCAGAAGTGCATAGCAAAATATTGGCAGGCAATACCACTATCCTTATTCCTATCGGCGCTACTGAGCAGAGCGGCCCTCACTTGGTGTTAGGCAAGCATAATGTTCGGGCGTACTTGTTGTCCGGGCAAATTGCTAAAAAATTAGGTAATGCGTTAATCGCGCCAGTAATAACCTATGTACCAGAGGGCGCAATTAATCCTCCAGTCGGGCATATGCGTTTTGCTGGCACAATCTCTATACCTGAGGCGGCATTTGAGGCGATGTTGGAAGGCGCAGCGCGCAGTTTTAGGCAGCATGGCTTCCGCGATATCGTGTTTTTAGGCGATCATGGCGGATATCAAAAAAATCTGGAACACGTCGCACAAAAGCTCACGCGTGAATGGGTGCATCAGCCGCATAGTCGTGTGATTGCGATGACAGACTACTACCGCTTGAGCTCCTCCAGATTTGTTGAGATTTTAAAAAAACGCGGCTTTACCGAGGTGGAAATCGGCAAACATGCAGGTCTGGCCGATACTGCCTTGAGCATGGCCTTGGATAAAAATTTGGTGCGCAACGATGCCTTAGCGCACATGGAAAAATCTGGTGAAGCGGATGGTGTAGTCGGTGACCCGCGTCGTGCCACGGCCGAACTTGGGCAATTGGCGGTGCAAGAGATCGTCGACGGTACGGTGACTGCAATCCGTGCCGCAGTCAATGCGCATTAACCTGGAACACATCAAGAATTATTGTAAGAAAGATTGAAATGAAAAAAATGACTCTCTTTGGACTGAGCTTGATAGCGACAGCTTCCATATTTGCCGTACCACAGGCGACCGCGCCAGTTGCAGTAAAAGGTATAACTACGGTGGCGGGCATGCCGCCTGTGATTAACCCGCAAAATCTCTACAGCGAAACAGCAGAAAACAAACTAAGCCCAGCGGTTAAAGGAGATCTGGAACGTATCTACGTGCCAAATTTGCGCTCGAATAACGTCACGGTGATTGACCCGGCTAGCATGACGGTGGTGGATAAATTTAAGGTCGGCTATGCTCCGCAACACATCGTACCGTCCTGGGATTTGCGCACTTTGTGGGTCGCGAATAATGCAGAGAGACGTAAGGATGGCAGCCTTACGCCTATCGATCCGCGTACTGGCAAACCCGGCAAATCCATCGCGGTAGATGATCCCTACAATCTGTATTTTTCACCCGATGGAAAATCTGCGATTGTCGTAGCAGAAGCGCTGCATCGGCTCGACTTCCGCGATCCGCAAACCATGCAAATGCAATATTCGATTGATGTGCCTAAATGCGGCGGTATCAATCACGCCGATTTTTCTATCGATGGCCGATATGCCTTATTTACCTGTGAATTTGAAGGCAGTCTTGCCAAGATCGATCTGGTGAACCGCACCGTTTTGGGTTATTTGAAACTGAGTATGCCAACTACACGTTTCAAAAAAATTCCAACTTTAGAACCAGTTAACCCTACCGACACCGAAATTTGTAGCACCGCCAAAGGCATGCCGCAAGACATTCGTATTTCGCCCGATGGAAAGCGTTTCTATATTGCCGACATGGAGGCAGACGGTGTGCACATCGTCGATGGCGATGCATTTAAGAAAATCGGCTTCATTGCGACCGGCGTTGCCGCTCATGGTATCTACCCTAGCCGGGACGGCAAACAATTTTATGTTTCTAACCGTGGCTCACATAAAATCCACGGCCCGCGCCATGGCAAAGGCAGTGTCACCGTGATTGATTTCGCCAGCGAAAAAATTGTCGCGCAATGGCCGATACCTGGTGGCGGCAGCCCTGATATGGGCAATGTGAGCGTCAACGGAAAATCGCTGTGGCTGGCTGGTCGCTTTGACGACGTGGTGTATCACATCGCTACGCTTGACGGCAAAGTGACGGAAATTAAAGTCGGGCAAGAGCCGCACGGTTTGACAGTCTGGCCGCAACCGGGTCGTTATTCATTGGGCCACACCGGCAATTTGCGCTGATCTTACAATTCACTTTTCATGAAAAGCGCCGAGCCTCTCGCTTCTGCAATTGCATCACCTCCTGGTATAGACTCGACCTCGTGTTTTGCTCTACTCGATGATGCATATAGCACGCCGGCTATCTCTCGTCTGTACTCGGATTTAAGTGAGATTTTGCTGTGTGCTGATGCACACAGCTGGCCAGATTTTTTTCGCGCTACACAAAATGCACTGGCATCAGGTTTGCATGCAGTGGCCTTGCTCTCGTATGAAACTGGCGCTCAATTACAGGCTATCGCGCCATGTGGAGGAGTATCGACAGCGTCTCGCATACTCTTGTTTAAACGCTGTGACAAATTGAATCAAGAACAAGTTGGCGCATGGCTCGCACAACAGGACTCACAAGCCATCGCGGGCATTGCGGACATACGCGCCAACGTAGACGAATCTGCATTCAGTGCGGCCATCAACAGCGTGCGCGATTACATCAGTGCCGGCGACACGTATCAGGTGAACTACACTTACCGCTTGCATTTTGACGTTTATGGCTCACCAAGCTCTTTATATCGCCGCCTGCGCCAACGCCAGCCTGTGCCATATGGCGCCTTGATCTGCCTACCGCAAGGCGAAGCGGTATTGTCGTTATCGCCTGAACTCTTTGTACGCCACCAAGCTGGCCGTTTATTGGCGCGCCCGATGAAAGGCACGGCAGCGGCCACTGGCGATGATGCAAGCGATCAGCAATTAGCGATCGATTTATCGCTCGATAGCAAAAACCGCGCTGAGAATTTGATGATCGTTGATTTGCTGCGCAATGACCTCGGTCGCATCGCCGTAACCGGGTCGGTGACGGTACCGCATCTGTTCGAGGTGAATCGGTTTTCCAGCGTCTTGCAAATGACTTCAACGATCGAAGCCGAGTTGCTGCCAGATTTGCCATTGACTGAAATCATGTCGGCCTTGTTCCCTTGTGGCTCGATCACGGGTGCGCCGAAACACCGCACCATGGAAATCATCCGTGAGTTAGAAACGGAAGCCCGTGGCGTTTACACTGGCGCGATAGGCTGGTTCGATGCGCCCCTTGCGCCAGATAAGGTCGGTGATTTTTGTCTGTCTGTGCCGATCCGGACTATAAGTTTACAGGCCGCCGATAGCGCTGGAATTCGCTCTGGCGTGATGGGCGTTGGTGCTGGTATCGTCTACGATAGTAACGCGCAAGATGAGTACGCAGAATGCCAATTGAAGGCGAAGTTTCTGACTGGTTTGGCACCGCAATTTTCGTTATTTGAAACCATGCACGCGAGCAAATCGCATGGTTGTCGCCACCTGGCGCGACACTTGTTGCGCCTGTCTGGTTCGGCACAGTATTTCGGCTTTCCTTATCATGAAAAATCAATCAAGCAAGCCTTGCAGGATTTTTGTGAGAATTTGCCGCCTGAAGTTGAATTCCGGTTGCGCTTATCCCTGCATCCTGACGGTCAGTTTGAGGTAACGAGTGCTGTCTTGAAGGCCTTGCCAGCTGCAGTGAATGTCATATTGGCTTCTCGGCCATGCGACACAGATTTCTTATTCCTTCGCCACAAATCCACGATTCGTGAACAATATGATCTTGCCTGGCAAGAAGCTGAGTCGCAAGGGGCATTCGACATGTTATTTTGCAATAAACAAGGTTACTTAACCGAAGGCGGCCGAAGTAATTTATTTTTGCGCAAGAACGATGTTTGGGCTACACCGCCGCTGAGCGATGGTGTGTTACCGGGCATAATGCGCTCAATTGTGCTGGCGAATCCTGCAATGCGCGCCAGCGAAAAACAATTAACACTGAAAGATTTATTCGACGCAGATGAAGTGATGTTGTGTAACTCTTTACGAGGTACTCTCATCGCCAAACTGATGACCTCTTAGTCTAGTCAAGATTTTCTATTGGCAGTCTGCCATTAAATAGTCTAGTATAGTAATACTAGCTAGCCGAGAAGAAGATTATGACGTCGACTAAGTTCCGCATTTTCTGCCCGATTTCCTTCACGATAGTAGCGCTGTTCTCTTTGAACATAGCATTTGCACAAGTCCTACAAGCTGGTGTGCGTACAGCCAGCGATAGCGAAGACCTCACCGATCTCTCACTAGAAGACTTGATGAAGGTAGTGGTAGTCAGCGCCTCTAAATTTCCCCAATCTAGCACTCAAGCCCCGTCGGCAGTACAAGTATTAACTGCAGAAGATATTCGCCTTAACGGATGGCGCACGCTGGCCGAAGCGCTGGACAGTTTGCCTGGCCTTTACGCCAGCAGCGACCGCGCCTATGGCTTCCTTGGCGCGCGTGGTTTTATGGTCCCCGGTGACTACAATATGCGTTTTCAGTTATTGCTAGATGGTCAACCACTTAACGATAATCTGTATGGTCAGGCCAATCTGGGACATGAGTTTCAAGTCGATATGTCGCTGGTTGAAAGAATAGAATATGTACCCGGACCAGGCTCTTCGATTTATGGCTCGAATGCCATGTTTGGCGTCATCAATGTACTGACACGAAAAGCCAGCAGTATGCCGCGCTTAAGTGCAAGCGCGCGTATTCACAGTGACGGTTGGAAGGATGTCGAATTACAAGGTGCCCATCACGATAATAATGGTGGTCCTGACCTGGTTTTTTCTTTAAGCCGCGCGAATAAATCTGGGCGCGACCTATATTATCCCGACGCGCTGGGTTTACCAACCGCAGACGGTAGTGCATCGACCGATGGGATAGCACGTGGACTAGATAGAATGCTGGTGACGCGTGCATTTGCCGGGCTAAGACAAGATGGTTTTGCAATATCAGCTTGGGCGGCGCAACGCGATGTTCGACCCTCGTCTGGTCTTTCAAACGGCAATTTTAATGATGCACGATCACATGTGGTCGATAGCAGCTATGGATTGGCAGGCACTTATCTACGCACACTCCAACCAGATCTTGACCTGAATGTCCGGCTGGCATATCAGAAAATTACTTTTCAGGGCGATGTGCCTTATTATTTCCCCAGTGTAGGTTCATTCGTGATTCGTGATCAGTCAGACGGTAGTTGGCTATCGGGCGAGGCACGAGTTCTATACACCGCTTTGCTCGACCATAAGCTTGTCGCCGGGCTTGATTTTCAATCTGATATCAAAGCATTTCAAGAAAATGCGGCTCTCAATTTACCCGTTATAAATCCCTTTTCTATCAATGCCCTAAAGCATAGAATTGGGGCTTTTATGCAAGACGAGTGGAATTTTTCCACTGATTGGCGTTTGAATATCGGCCTGCGCAACGATACTTATTCCGATGGAAAATCAAAATTTAGCCCGCGTTTTGCGTTGATCTGGAATGCCACTGAAAAAACGACTCTAAAACTGTTGGCTGGTCATGCCTATCGCTTCGCGAATAAATACGAAGCTGAATATGCGCGTGGCGACAACGTCCTAGCCAATCCACATCTGCAACCAGAAACCATACGCACTGTTGAAGCGGTCGCGAGTTATCACATTGAAGCAGGTCAGGAAATAGGCGCTTCACTGTTTGACTATCAATTAAATAATTTGATCCGCCAAACTAACGACGGAAATAATGTACTTCAATTCCAAAACCAAGCTGCTGTAAATGCCCAAGGCTTGGAAATTTTCCATAAGTTGCGCAGTAAGAGCGGCGTCAACATCATCAGTAGTTTAGCTTTTAACAGCAGTCGCGATAGTTCTGATCAGGAGCTGAGCAATAGCCC
>JANYFV010000454.1 GCA_025359635.1 Undibacterium sp.
CATTCGGCATTGCGACATAGCCCTTTTCATCAGCCAAAGGATGCTTTGGATCGTACATAAGTTTCGGTGGATTGGCATCTTCAACTACTTCGCTCACTTTCACACCGGTTGAGGCTGTTCCCGCAACTGGAACTGCACTAAACACCACTTGTTTCGCCTTATATGGCAAGCCATTGGAACTGGTAACGCTATCCGCATTTGCCAGATTGCTCGAAACAACGTTTAATCGTTGTGCCTGGGCACTCATGGCAGAGCCGGCAACATTAAATATATTAAATAAGGACATAAATATTAGCCTTGTATGGCTGACAGAATATTTCGAATCTGCATGTTCAAAATCGTTAGGCTAGCCTCGTAACGAATCGCGTTGTCCGCAAATTGATTGCGTTCAACATCCATATCCACAGTGTTACCATCGACATTTCCTTGAACGCTTGAGCGATAAAGTGGTGCAGCGCCATCAATACTGCTTTGTGCGTTCAAGTGTGCGGTGGTGGTCTTTGAAAGTTCCGTAGAAATACCGGTGCTTTGATTTAATGCGTGGGTCATCGCCGTAGAAAAATCAATGTCACGCGCTTTATAATTGGGCGTATCTGCATTGGCAATATTGGATGCCAGCATTTGCTGACGCTGTCCTCGAATAGACAACGCCGCTTCATGAAAACCCATAAATTGATCAATTTTACTAACCATATCACCCTCACTCATCTACTTATTTCAGGCCACCGTACATTTAAACGGTTTTCGTTACTTCTTATAATAGGTTGTCATCAGCAAATGCGATCACTCGATCAAAGGCAGAAAAGAGCGCCTATTCCAGCATTCAGGCTAATGTGTAAAGACTAAAATAAGCCTATTGCTTTTGTGTTCCGGATTAAAGAAAATGAAAATTATTCTTATTTTGTTGTGTCTTGCACCATGGAGTTTATCCATTGCACAATCTGAACAACAATTTCAAGATACAAATATTTTGCGCAAAGCTGCAGAAGAATTTTTAATGACGCAATCAACTGGTTTTCCCGGACAAATAAGTATCACAATCGGAAAAATTGACAATCGTCTAAAACTACCGACATGTCCAAATTTGTCACCATTTTTATTGCCTGGAAGCAAGCCATGGGGGAAAATCACTATGGGTCTTCGATGCCCACTCCCTACACCTTGGACAATATATGTTTCAGCGCAGATTCAAATAAGCGCCGAATACTATGTAACGACTACGCCCCTCTCACAGGGACAATTTATAGGAGCTACCGATATTCGAAAAGTAATCGGAGATCTATCCACCTTACCTGTTGGTGTTATTACCAACTCAACACAGGCAGTCGGGAAATCACTTATTACTTCACTTGCATCGGGGAGCGTATTGCGCATGGATGCCTTGAAAGTAAGTCCTGTTATTCAGCAGGGGCAATCCATTAAAGTCGTCAGTACCGGCCCTGGATTTCAAGTGGCAACAGAAGCGCTGGCATTGAACAATGCAAATGAAGGTCAGATCGCTAAGGCAAAAACTGTTTCAGGCCAGTTGGTGAGTGGCATCGCAAGAGTTGGTGGGATTATCGACATTAATTTTTAAACGGTTTAGTAGCAATCTGACAAAATATTTCTTTAAACAAAGTTAAAGATTTAAAAAACGCAGCCGATATAGAACACGTAGATGTACAAAAATCCCACCAGAAAGGGTACTGCTGTGAAAATCGATGATGCACTAAATAAGACCGCAGGACTTCCACTTGCGCCTTCACAACCACGTACGGAGAAGTCGCCAGAGAAGGCCGAAGTACCTAATACGCCGTCACATAGCGTGCAGATTTCTTCTTTATCAACACAACTACAAGCGCTTCAAAACACTCAAGCCAGTGGCGCTGTATTTGAAACAAAAAAAGTAGAAGCGATTAAACTCGCAATCTCTGAAGGGCGCTTTCAGGTCAATGCTGAAAAAGTCGCAGATGGTCTTTTAGAGACGGTTAAAGATCTACTTAACTCTAGAAAACGATAAGTTAACTATGAACTCGACGAATCTTAGTGTGCCAAAGTTGCATCAATGTCTGCAAGAGGAAATAATTGCAATGACATCATTGGCAGATTTACTGAGACTAGAAGAGTTAGCACTGATTGATGGTAACGTTGAAGAGTTGGGGAAATTGACGCAGAGTAAAAGCAAACTCATTTCGCACCTTTCGAAATTAGAAATCGAACGCAAAGCATACATGGAAAAACACGGATATTCCAATGATGCAAAAGGTATGCAAAGTTATCTTGAAAAGACATCTTCTGAAATTTCTGTCGCAGAATACTGGAAAAAATTACTTGTCGTTTCAGAAAAGGCGAAGGAAAGTAATCGCACAAACGGAATTTTAATTAACCGTCAATTTGTTCGCAATCAGAATGCCCTTAATATTTTGCAACAAAATAGCCCATCCGAATCCATGTACGGAGCAAACGGTCAATCAACAACAAATTCAATTTCTGGACGAAGAATTATAGTTGGCTAGGTTCTCGGGAAATTTTTCATCCCTAAACATCTGTGAATTTCAATCGATTTTACGCAGGAAAAAATCATCTTAATATCTTTATTAAGGGCGTTTTTTATTTACCTCACTATTGACAGGGACCTCGACAACCGCTTCAGGTAATGTTGCGAGAATTGTTACCGCAACACGTCGATTTCTTGCTCTCCCTTCTATAGTATCGTTAGATCCAACCGGGAATTTCGGACCTTGACCAACTGCTGTCATGCGATCTTCAGAGACACCATTTTCAGTAAAAAGACGCACAACAGTGCTTGCTCTAACAGCAGACAATTCCCAATTCGATGGAAAAATAGGATTTTTAATTGGTTGATTATCTGTATGACCTTCAACCTGAATCGCATGATTATCAACACTCAAGACTGAAGCAATGGCTTTTAACGCCTGATTC
>JANYFV010000457.1 GCA_025359635.1 Undibacterium sp.
GTTTGCACCAAGGCGCGGCCGCCTTTTTTCAGCCGTTTGTTAATCGCATCGAAGTAACCTGGCCAGTATTTTTCACCCACTGCTTCAAACATCTCAATCGAAACAACTGCGTCGTAGGTTCCTGTCATGTCGCGGTAGTCACAAATCCCAAGGCTAACCAGATGTTCTAGTTGGCTTTTTTGAATGCGCTTTTTGGCGATTTCTAATTGAGATGGTGATATGGTTACACCACGCACAGCAATACCTTGAAGCGCCGCGTGCTCGGCAAAACCGCCCCAGCCACAGCCAATTTCCAATACATAATCACCGGCTTTGAGTTCAAGAACGTCAATGATGCGCTGGTATTTCCGGCGTTGTGCTTCGCGCAAGGTAATGTTGAAATCGCCATTGAAAATAGCACTGGAGTAGGTCCAGCTTGGGTCAAGCCAGAGTTTGTAGAAATCATTGCCAATGTCATAGTGGGCATGAATGTTTTTACTACTTCCGCTGCGCGTGTTTGGTCGCAGCCAGTGTTTAATTTTGTACCATAGCGTGATGAGTTTTTCACCAAATAGCGCTTGATCTAAAGTGTTCTCGTTGCGAATCGCCAGACGCAAGAGTGACACCATATCTGGTGAATCAACCCAGCCGGCTTCTATGCATTCAGCAAAACCAATATCGCCGGCGCGTAAAATCCGGCTGCATGCTCTCCAGTCCAGTATTTGTAGTGTGGCCGAAGGGGAGTGGCGCGTATCGCCAAAAAGAACGTGCTCATGATCGGGGGTAATAATTTGCAAATGGCCGATTTTAAGATTTTTTAACATCTTAAAAAACAAAGTTGCGGACGGCGGCATTTTTTGCGAATGTCGTTGTGAATCATTTCGTGAATCAGTTTGCGAATTTGATGATGTCATATCGTTCATTGCTTATGCTCCTGGCGTGCTCTGTTACTTAATGTGATTGTTGATGTTGAAGACAGTGGTTGGCGAAAGAAAGGTACTTTTTTTCGCCAGAGAAGTAGGGCTTGCCAATGGATGCGCCACATGACGCCAATGGTCAGAAATGGTTGTCGCAGCAATACCTTGATGAGATTTGTATTGTTGAACACAATCTTTTTTCCACGAATGCCGGTGTTGATTAAAATTGCCTCAGCATCTTTATAGTCAATCTTCACCAGACATGAATTGGCCCGTTCATCAAAACGAAAGTGATAGCTACCCTTGACTTCGCAAAAGGGTGATACGTGCATCATTTTCTGGCTGGAGAGAGCGCTATTTTTTTGTATTTCCTTGCCGTCTTCTGATTGAAGTAAATACAGATGATGTTCGCCAAAAGTATTGTTGACCTCAGTGAGTAAAGCGACGAGCTGTCCTTGATTGTCGTGGCAATACCATATGTTGATCGGGTTAAACGCATACCCGAAAATTCGTGGCATCGTTTGAAGAAAAATATCACCATCCGCACTAATCGAATTAGTTTTTAATAACTGACGTATCCAGACCAGCAAATCACTACCATCTCTGGGACCGTAGTCCTTAAAATAAAGCGACATGAATCGGAATCGATTGATGCCGAAAACACTACCGGTCAGCTGGTCTGTTTCGGCCAAATTTAAGCGGATAAAAAAAATCGGATAAACAAAGCGGTGTCGCGACGGCCTCAATCGTTGATGCATGACTTTGCCAACGATGATGGTCGATGAGATATGCATTTTATACACCCGCCCAACTTGGTAAAGCATCAAAATCAGCGACAACGCGTAGCGCGGATTTCAATCCGTCTTCATGAAATCCATAACCCGTCCAAGCGCCTGCGAACCAAACCTTGTTTTTACCTTGTATGGTTGGTAACAACTCTTGCGCACGAATAGCGTCGGTATCAAATACTGGGTGATCGTATTCAAATTGCGCCAGTACCTTGTTTGCTGCAGGTGGTGTGAAAGGATTAAGTGTCACAACGACCGCTTGCTTAATCGGTAGATCTTGCAGTTGATTTAATAAGTAGCTGACGCAGACGGGACGCATATCATTGATTTCAGCCTTTGCATTTGGCGCTCCGATGTAATTCCACGCAGACCACACTTTTTTTCGACGTGGCAATTGCGCTTCATCGGTATGAAGTACAGCGGTATTAGCTTGATAGCGCACTGCGGATAAGATGGATTTCTCGGTTTGATCTGCATCGGTCAATAAACGCAAAGTATCCGGTGCGTGAGTTGCAAAAATAACCGAATCGAATGTCTCGTTGCCATCCTTGGTTTCAATCAGCACACTGTCTTGCGTCCGCTGAACCGACAATACAGGCGTATTTAAGCGGACATCGGATAAATAAGCCGCAATCTTGCGAACGTATTCACGTCCACCACCTTTAACGGTGCGCCATTTTGGCCTGTCGTTGACTTGCAAGAGTGCGTGGTTCATACAAAATTGTAAGAACGTGCTAGCGGGAAAATTCAAGATGTCATCTGGCTTGCTAGACCAAATTGCCGCAGCCATTGGTAATAAATAGTTGTTACGAAATGCAGCGCTGTAGTTGTCTTGCAAAAGCAACTCGCCCAAGCTTATTTTTGATATCAAACAACGATCCAAATTCTGCGGTGCGGCCGCATTGAACTTGATGATGTCACGCAGCATACGAATAAATGACAGTGAAAATAAGTTACCGCGTTGCGCAAAAACACTATCAAGATTGGTGCCGGCCCATTCTAATTTTCCATCATTCAACGAAACGCTAAAGGACATGTCCGTGGCATAACCGCCGACTCCTAACTCTTTTAATAAGGCGATTAAATTGGGGTAAGTACGCTCATTGAATACCAGAAACCCGGTATCGACCGCAACAGTTTTTCCTTCAAGTTGAATATCAACCGTGTTGGTGTGTCCACCCAAATAGCTGTTTGCTTCAAATAAGACGACATCATGGGTATTGTGTAAAAAATAGGCACTGGCCAAGCCAGATATGCCAGAGCCAATGACGGCTACGCGCTGGCGTTGTAATGGCATTTCTGTACTTTGTGTTGAATTCGTCATATCGCTTTGTATGTCTGGCTATTGTTTTACATTGAACTTGCAGTGATTTCGTTGAGCTAAAACTACTTCGGTGCTAATATTAATACCGTTTCGAAATAAATGCTACTGATTGGTAGCAATAAATACCGATGAGTATATTTGGCAAATTAAGTTTCAAAGATCAAGCCTTTAAATTGCGAGAGGATTCCATCCTTGACGCAACGACGGGTATATTGGCCACCAAAGGTTTCGATCTGATGACGATGGATGATGTTGCTAATTTGATAGGGATATCCAAACCCAGTCTCTATAAGCATTTCAAATCTAAAGAAGATCTTGTGGGTTCAACGATGGTGCGGCTGCTTGATGGCGCTTCTTATCAGTTAGATCAATTACCTGAAACCTTAAGCGCAAAAGAGAAATTGTCTGCCTTGCTTGAATGGGCGCTTAGAGTGCGGCTAGAAGGCGGGATGCCGTTTTTGCCATCCACTAGCGCGCATGTGCGCGAAATGCTGATGCGTAATTTAAAATACGTAGGTAAGGTACTTAAGCTCAATGCAAAATTAGAGAAACTGGTTCAGCAGGCGCAAAAAAAAGATGAGCTTAACGCGGATCTACCAAGCGACGTCATCCTGTATAGCTATTACGCGAGAACCTGCGATCCGGCAGTTGAATACTTACAGCGATTTAGCAAGATGAATAAAGACGATATCGTTAAACACATGTTGCAAGTGTGTTTTGACGGATTAAAAAATAAGTGAAATGTTAAAATTTTTTATACTTCATGACACCACCTATCCCCGCACCTAAAGCATCTCAAACTCATCCAGCGCCTCGTCGGCACACATCAAAATATCTCACTGGTAGCCTTTGGTGGCATGTGGTGCAAAGTGCCGTCGCTGGCAGCATTGGTTTGTTAGCTTTGTTTGCCTCCGATTTTGTCGATATTTATTTCATCAGTATGTTAGGTGAAAAATATTTAGTTGCGGCAGTCGGCTATGCCGCAACGGTGACTTTTTTTAGCACCTCACTGGTGATAGGCCTGGCGATAGGTACAGGTGTATTGGTGGGCAAAAATCTGGGTGCCGGCAATGCGCAAGAAGCAAGTCGTGTAGCAAGCTCTTCCGTTGTGATTGCATTTCTACTGTGCGCCGGGCTCTCTCTATTGCTGGCCTGGTTCGCGCCAAACTTAATCGCAGCCTTAGGCGCTAAAGAAGAAACGGCTCAATTAGCGGTTTATTTCCTGCGACTTTTACTCATCAGCTTGCCGATGATGGCGGTAGCCGTGGTTGGTAGCTCAGTTTTGCGGGCGCAAGGTTTGCCGAGCAAAGCCGCGATGGTGACGTTGACCGGCGCGATCGTCAACACCATCATGGACCCGGTGTTGATGTTTGGTTTGCATATGGGATTTGCCGGTGCGGCAGTGGCGACAGTACTTTCTCAAGTGGGAATGATGATGATCGCGCTGCGTACTATCCGGCATAGTGAATTGCATTTTGCGCCATTTGTGGGGGATCATCGCTGGGCTAGTTTACGTGCGCAAGTTTTACATCACATAAAACCTTTATCTGCCTTCGCTGTGCCCGCTATTTTGGCCAATCTGGCGACACCAGTTGGCAATGCCTACCTTACCCGTACCATGTCTGAATTTGGTAATGATGCCGTGGCTGGTTTTGCCATCATCGGTCGTCTGACGCCGATTGCTTTCGCTTTTGTATTTGCTATGTCTGGTGCGATCGGGCCTATCGTTGCACAAAATGTAGGTGGAAAGCGCTTTGACCGGGTGTATAAAGCGCTGCTGGCGAGTTATCAGTTGTCGGCGATTTATACCTTCATTGTGGCATTTTTGCTCTGGTTATTATTACCCGTTATTCTGCGTATGTTTCCGGTTGGTGCCAATGGTAATTCCTTGATTACCTTATTCTGTGGACCATTGGCTTTATTTTGGATGTTTAATGCCTGGCTATTTTGTGCCAATGCGGGCTTTAATAATTTATCTAAACCGCTCTACAGCACGATGCTGAACTGGACACGTCAAACCTTGTTTGTGATTCCATTTACGATGCTTGCTACGCACTATTGGCAAGCGGCAGGAGTGCTGATAGGCCCAGCGATAGGTGGGGCAATCTTGGGTACTGCTGCGATGGTGTTGTCCCTGCGCTTGCCTCTGAAGCAAGAAGCCTTGATAGCAAAAAAAGTAGAGCCATCAACTTTTAATTGATGCTATCGGCGTGCTATAAATGAGCGTTTAATCTCCACTTTGTCAAAATTTAATATTGCGACAAAAAAGTAGCTTTTATAGAAATTCTCATCAGGAGAAATTTGATGACTGATCAATATTGAATCACTTACATACTTGATCAAGTATAGATAGCGCGTAGTAATTTTCCCTCAAAAATAATGTTTAGTGTTTGCTGACACTTGGTGTCTCTATGCCCTCCGTCACCGTGTTTGCAACAAATAACTGCGCACAATCAATTTTGTCGAAGACGTAGAGCTTGCCACAGAAATCACAATTGATGTCGAGCTTGTCTAGTTCAGAAATGGCAGTATTAATCTCCGGTTCACCCAACATCTTCAGCATATTGCCGACTTTTTCGCGTGAACAATTACATAAGAATTTAGGGTGTTGAAGTGCAAAAACACGCAAGGTTTCTTCCCAGAATAATCGGTGCATCAGTGTCTCAATATCTGTGTTGAGAAGTTCAGCATGCTTGAGCGTGCCGCCCAATGCCATCGCGCGGTCCCATGCTTCGGTTTCATTTGCGGCTTGCACTTCTGGGCCAACTGTTGGTTGATCTTTATCGGCAGTTTGATAGCCGCCAGTCATCGGCAATTTTTGCAATAACATCCCGCGTACTACCTGATCGTCTGCAGCTAGCCAGATTTTGGTATCTAACTGCTCTGAGCGCATCATGTAGTTTTCAATTACCGTCGCGATAGACTCTCCATCGAGCGGGACGATGCCTTGGTAGGCGTGTTGCCCAGGCATTTTGTCATTCGGGTCTAGCGTGATGATAAAACGCCCCTGTCCGTGCGCATGAATGAGATCGGTCAGATTCGCATCATCAGCGATGATTGCACCTTCGCGCATTTTGGCAGTCGCGCGCAGATTTAAATCGGCGTCACATTCCACCACCATTAATTTGACCGGGCCATCACCATGAATTTGCATGACCATCGTGCCATTGAACTTGAGATTGGAACTGAGTAGGGCCGACGCGGCAAGCAGTTCGCCCAAGATGGTTTTTACGGCTGGAGGGTAAGCTTGGTTGGATAATATCTGCTGCCAGGTATCAGGTAACTCAACAAGTTCACCACGTACTCCGGCATTGTCAAACATAAATTTTTGTAGATTGTCGCTCATTGCTTTTTATCCAATTCGTTTTAATTGTGTTTTGTATTCTTGGGCGCGCGCTACATAGTGCTGGGTATTGCCATGCATAGCCGCAATTGCTTCGTCTGTGAGCGTGCGCAAGACTTTGGCGGGTGAGCCGACAATCAGTGAGTTATCAGGAAAATCTTTTCCTTCAGTGACCAAGGCACCCGCGCCGACCAGGCAATTTTTGCCGATTTTTGCGCCATTCAATATCACCGCCTGTATGCCGATCAAAGAACCTTCGCCAACTGTACAACCGTGCAACATCGCCTGATGACCAATCGTAACGTTTTTACCAATCGTAAGCGGACAACCAGGATCAGTATGTAAAATGCAGCCCTCTTGCACATTGCTGTTTTCGCCAACGATAATCAGTTCATTATCGCCACGTATCGTTACATCAAACCAGATGCTGGCATTCGCTTCGATTCTTACTTTGCCGATAATATTCGCGCTATCGGTGATGTAGGCGCTGGGGTCGATTTCGGGCGAAATGTCAGCTAATTGGTAAATGGCCATGATTCTTCCGTAAAATAGAGGATTAACCTGCTATTTTAACGCTCCCCGCATGAATTCTGTTACCTACCCCCCTTTTTCATCAGCTTCGCCCGATATGCGAGGTGCGACCGATTTCCGTGAACTGGCTTTACTTTGGCTTATTGAACCAACGCCAGCCATCAAGGCAGAAGGCGTAAAAAGACTCAGAGAATCATGGCAGAAGGGCGTATTGCAACTCGATGTGCAGGCCGCCTTGACGACTACCATAGAAATTCCGGGTCGACCTGAACGGCCTGATTTAGTGCCGCCATTGGGCGTGAAGCGAAGGGCAATGAATACGGTAGAAGGCAGAGCGGTATTGATACATGCATTGACCCACATAGAATTTAACGCCATCAATCTGGCGCTCGATGCGATCTGGCGCTTTGCCGATATGCCTGAGCAATATTATGTCGACTGGTTGCAAGTAGCGCAGGAAGAGGCGTATCACTTTACGCTTTTGTCCGAACATTTGCTCACACTGGGGTTCGAATATGGCGATTTCCCCGCACACAATAGTCTATGGGAAATGGTAGAGCGTACACAAGGTGATGTCCTTGCGCGAATGGCATTGGTACCGCGAACCATGGAGGCACGGGGCTTAGATGCAACTCCAGCCATCAGGGCTAAATTGGCGCAAGCGGGTGACCAAGCCGCAGCGGAAATTTTGGACATTATTTTGCGAGACGAAATCGGCCATGTTGGCATAGGAAATCATTGGTTCGCACACTTATGCAATCAGCGTAAGCTAGAACCGATTGTTTGTTATGCTGAGTTAGCGCTGCAATATAAAGCGCCCAAAATGCGCGGCCCATTTAACCTGGACGCGCGTCGTGCGGCGGGTTTTAGTGAGGATGAACTGCGGGTGTTGCAGAGTTAAACTCAAGACCGTCCAGGTAATGAAACATGAAGTGTAAGTGGTGGATATCAACAATCCGTCTTCGAATCAATTGAGTAGGAGTGTATATATGCGATTGAGTAAAAAATCCTTACGTTGTTTTATCGCAGGGCTTTCCTTTGTTTCCACATATTCCTGTGCGGTGCAACTCAGATTCATTATTCCTGCAGGCGCAACCACAGAGTCTTCGCGTTTTTATTACAATCTCTCGCGCGAGTTTGAAAAAAATGAGCCCGATATAAAAATCGAGTTTGAACCTAAAACCAATTGGGATGAGGTTGTTAAGCGCGTGAGTGAACTTGCTTCGCAAAATCGCAATGCGGGAATTTTTGTTGCTGAAGTCTCGGAAACCTGGGAGCTTGAACGGCTTGGTTTGATTCAAGCTTTTGAAGATGTTCTGGCAGAGCAAGGTGTAGGACTTAAAGAGTTTTTACAGCCAATTTCCGTTGAGTTTCTTGGTAGCAGTTACTGTACAAACAAAAAATTTTGCGGTGCTCCATTTTTTCGCAGCATGCTCATCGCTCTCTATAACCTTGATCAATTGAAAGCGGCCGGGATCACCGAAAAACAACTACCAAAAACTTGGGACGAATTCGAGTTAATGCTCGAAAAGCTCAAATCATATTCCAATAAGCCGCCATTTTTGCTTGGCGGTGATTGGTATGATTGGATTTTTGAAGCGACTGTGCTTCAAGCAGGTGGAAGTTTAATGAATAGCCTGACCGGTAAAGTTACTTTGGTAACGCCCGCTGCAGTGAAAGCCCTTAGTTTTTGGAAGCGACTGAAAGACAAACAACTTTTAGAAAGATTGATCGTATGGAAAGATACGCTCAGTGGTTTTACGTCCGGGCGATTCCCCGTCACTTTTTATTCGACTGGCGGTATGGAGACTGTGCGTAGCAACGGCAGATTTGCCTGGTCCGCTGAAATGATGCCCAAAGATGTTAATTTTGGTGGGTCGTTTGGTGGTGGAAATTTGTTTATGTCTGCAAATATGAGTAAAGAAGAAAAAACTG
>JANYFV010000461.1 GCA_025359635.1 Undibacterium sp.
TGCGTTCTGTTTCGGCCTGTTTTTTTTGATTCGCACGATTGCTGCTGGCATGCGCTTGCCCTAATACTCCAATGAGCAGCAGACAGCAGAGCGCGCGCAACAGCGTTGGTGCGCGCGCGGACAACATCAACCCAGTTTGCACGGTATTTATTTCGATTTTCCCTGGCTCGCAACCGCTTGCAAAGCAGCCGCGATCGATGTCTGGTCGCCCAGATAATAGTGCTTGATAGGCTTTAGATCTGCATCTAGTTCGTACACTAGTGGCTGTCCATTTGGAATATTCAAATTGACGATGTCGGCATCGCTAATGCCATCCAACATTTTAATCAAGGCACGCAAACTGTTACCGTGGGCAGAAATAAGTATGCTCTTACCTGATCGAATTGCAGGGGCAATCGTGTCATCCCATGCAGGAACAACGCGATCAACCGTATCTTTCAAACATTCAGTCAACGGAATTTGTGAGCGCTGCAAGCCGGCGTAACGCGGGTCATTAAAAGAGGTGCGCGGGTCGTTTTGATCGAGTGCCATCGGCGGCGTATCGTAACTACGACGCCATACCAATACCTGTTCGTCACCGTACTGCGCTGCGGTTTCTGCTTTGTTCAGGCCTTGTAATGCGCCGTAATGACGTTCATTCAGACGCCAATCGTGCACCACTGGCAACCACATCAGATCCATTTCATCGAGCGTACCCCACAGAGTGCGGATAGCCCGCTTGAGTACAGACGTGTACGCCAGATCAAAGCTAAAACCGGCCTCCTTGAGCAAGACACCAGCTTGACGGGCCTCAGCCACGCCTTTTTCCGTCAGGTCTACATCAGTCCAACCAGTAAAGCGGTTATCAAGGTTCCAGGTGGATTCGCCGTGACGCATTAAAACGATTTTGTACATAATTGTCAGAAATGGTTGAGTTGAAAAAAGATGGATTTAAGACTAAACGTGAATTTGCACGTGAATCAGATGCAGCAACGCCATCTATTTTATAATGCGGAGATATTAATAACCATTCAATCTACTGGAAACCTGTGAAATTCATTGACGATAACATCTGGATCATTGCCATTGCTGTAGTTTCTGGCGGGGCTTTACTCATTCCTACACTACAACGTCGTGGCGCAAAATTATCTCAATTACAAGCTACGCAATTAATCAACCAAGGTAAGTCCTTGATTCTTGATGTCCGGAGCGCAGAAGAATTTGCCGCAGGACATTTGCAAAATGCAAAGCATATTCCCCTTCCGGAATTAAACACGCGTCTCAAAGAAATAGAGAAGTCAAAAACGTCCACAGTTATTACCGTTTGTGAACATGGAAAACGCGCCTCCAGCGCGGCTGCTTTGTTGACTAAAGCTGGATTTGACCAGGTCTTCATCCTCGATGGCGGCGTTGCAGCTTGGAAATCGCAAGGTTTGCCAACAGTTAAATGAGCTGGAGAATCTGATGACTGCACACGTAATTATGTATAGCACGGCCGTTTGCCCGTATTGCACTATGGCTGAACGCTTATTGAAATCCAAAGGCATTGAGGATATAGAGAAGATTCGCGTCGATCTGGATCCAGCGGTTCGCGAGGCAATGATGCAAAAAACCGGACGCCGCACTGTACCGCAGATCTATATCGGTGATACACATGTCGGTGGTTTTGATGATTTATCGGCACTAGATAGAGCTGGCAAACTTTCGGAACTATTAAATTCGAATTAATCCCGATTGCTCATTGTGTCTTGGGCTTGCTACAATACGTCCCCCGACCTTGAAATGCTTGAAAACAGCCCCATCTCGGTTTCTTGCTGTTCATTATTAATCTTTTGGAATTTTTAGAGAGTCTCACATGTCTGACGAAAATCTGCAGCCCGTATTTCAAATTCAACGCGTTTATCTGAAAGATTTGTCGCTTGAGCAACCGAATTCTCCTGGTATTTTTCTTGAGCAAGAAGCACCTAGTATTGAAGTCGCTCTCGATGTTGGTGCAGAACAGTTATCAGAAGGTATCGTTGAATCAACAGTTACCGTCACCGTTACTGCAAAAATCAAAGACAAGATCGCCTTCCTGGTCGAAGGTAAGCAAGCAGGTATATTTGAAGCGCGCAATATCCCGGCAGATCAATTAGATCCTTTGCTTGGCATTGGTTGCCCAAATATTCTTTACCCTTACCTGCGCTCCAACATTGCTGATGCAATTACCCGCGCTGGCTTTCCCCCAATTCATTTGACTGAAATCAATTTCGAAGCTTTCTATCAACAGCGCATGCAAAATGTTGCTGAACAGCAGGCAAAATTGCAAGCAGAAGCAGGCGCTGAAGCAGCTCCAGCAACTACGCATTAATTCAAAAGTCCCGTCAGTTATTACTGATGGGACAGTCAATTAGAATTTAAGGCTTATCGTTTATGCATCGTCTGTTATTGGCTTTTATCGTAAGCTCGTGTTTAGTTGCCAATTTCGCAGATGCTTTAGAATATAAGAGCATCAGCGCTGCTCCGGTGGTGTTATATGATGCGCCATCCTTGAAGGGCGGCAAACTCTACATCGCACCACGTGGTATGCCGGTTGAGGTCATCTTGACTTATGGTGCATGGAGCAAAGTTCGAGATATGGCTGGCGACTTGAGTTGGGTAGAATCCAAAGAATTAGTTGCGCGACGCAATGTCATCGTACGCGTGTCGAATGCTAAAGTTCGTGTGATGCCCGATGAAAGCTCGGCTTTGGTTTTTAGCGCTGACAAAAATGTTTTATTAGAACTCGCTGAATCGACTGCTGGCGGATGGATCAAAGTGAAGCATCGCGATGGACAAATGGGATTTATCAAAATATCCGAAGTCTGGGGCGTATAATTCAATCGCTTGGTTCGAAAAAGAACTCAAAAAAAAGGACAGAAAGCTGTTCTTTTTTTACGTAAAAAAACAGATATTTAATTCATTCAGGTCTTGATATGAACATAACGATACTCGGCGCAGGCGCTTGGGGCACGGCATTGGCAATTTCCCTGGCGGCAAAAAATGACGTGGTCTTATGGGGTCGAAATCACCTGATGATGGCGCAACTACAGACCGATAGAGTCAATCAAGAATATTTGGCTAATTTTTGTTTTCCAACGCAACTCACTGCAACGGCTGACTTCGATCTGGCGTTAAAGCATATTCAGAACTCAGGCTTGCTGATCATTGCCAGTTCGGTTGCTGGCATGCGCCCAATTCTTAGTCTTTGTCTTCCCTACCAATTAAAACAGGTTGTATGGCTCTGCAAGGGATTTGAAGAAGACAGCCAATTGCTGCCACATCAGATCGTCAAAGAAGTACTTGGCGCACAAGTAAATGGTGGCGCGCTGTCTGGCCCATCCTTTGCACAAGAGGTGGCAAAAGGATTACCCTGCGCGTTGACCATCGCCTCTTCCAGCCCAGAGCTTTGCCAACAAGTTGTTACAGCCGTACATGGAAAATCAATTCGTATCTACACCAGCGACGATGTCACCGGCGTTGAAGTAGGCGGCGCGGTCAAGAACATATTAGCGATTGCAACCGGTATTGCAGATGGCCTTGGTCTAGGATTAAACGCGCGAGCAGCCTTAATGACACGTGGCCTGGCTGAGATCAGCCGCTTGGGTGTCGCTCTTGGTGGACTAAGTGAGACGTTAATGGGGCTCACCGGCGTTGGGGATCTGATACTCACATGCACCGGAGATCTATCGCGCAATCGTAAAGTGGGTCTTGCACTAGCGCAGGGGAAATCTTTGGCAACGATCGTTGACGAATTAGGGCACGTAGCCGAAGGAGTACGCTGCGCTCAAGCGGTGAGATCTTTAGCCGCGCGACTCAACATTGACATGCCTATCAGTAATGCGGTGGCTGGAGTGCTATTTGACGGTGTTTCTGCACAGCAGATGATAGAACGACTATTGGCACGAGATGCCAAACAGGAAGGTCACTAAGTTTTTCTTAACCTTCGTCCAGTATGCTAGCTTGCTGGCCTTGCATCACTCTGACGATGACATGTTCCGGCACTTCTTTCACACGTAAGAAATCGGATGCCTGGGTATTACCCAGAGTCGGCGCATAAAAAAGTCCAATATCGACCAGCATACGCGTGATCATATCCTTGCGCTGTAATGGTCGCAGATGTTTCAATTTCTTTTTATGTTTTCGGCTTCCTGACACAATAATCCCCAAGGGTTGAAGCAAGAAATGCAGATGTACAGTCTAATCCTGTTCGCCTTTTATTGGAATTTTTTTGAGACTTATTTTTTGTGTTTGTCTAATTGAGGATTTGGACTTTTGATGACTGCCTGCACCACTTTGTTTTGCAGCTAATGCAACAGGATTACGTGGCTTACTTTGTGCGGGATCAAGACGGAAAATCAACTTCTGCCGGTTACCCAATGATTTATTCGCCATTGATCACCGCCACTTTCAACTCTTACAAAGATTACAGTACATAACGCGACAAATCTTCATCAACCGACAAAGCTTGCAGACGCTGATCGACATAGTTAGCATCAATAATGACAGTCTTGCCACTATTTTGATGCGCATCAAAAGAAATCTCTTCCAGGAGTTTCTCCATTACTGTGTAAAGTCGGCGCGCACCAATATTTTCAGTGGTTTCGTTAACGGAATAAGCGATCCCCGCCAGTCTATGCACACCCTCTGAAGTAAAATTAATTTTTACATCTTCGGTCGCCAACAGTGCTTCATATTGCTTTGTCAAACAAGCATCGGTACCAGTCAAAATACGTTCAAAATCGGTAATCGAGAGCGACTCCAGCTCAACCCGTATTGGAAAGCGGCCCTGCAACTCAGGTATCAAGTCGGACGGTTTCGCAAGATGAAAAGCACCAGATGCGATGAATAATATATGATCCGTTTTGATCATGCCGTATTTGGTATTGACTGTAGTACCCTCTACCAGCGGCAACAAATCTCTTTGCACTCCGGCGCGCGATACTTCAGCGCCACCGGTGTCAGAGCGCGATGCAATTTTATCGATTTCATCCAAAAATACGATCCCGTTTTGCTCTACATTATTGATCGCTTCTTGTTTCAATTCGTCTTCATTGACCAGCTTGGCCGCCTCTTCCTCAATCAATAATTTCAAAGCTTCTTTGATTTTAAGTTTACGACTTTTTTTGCGACCGCTGCCAATGCCAGAAAACATGGATTTGATTTGTTCAGTCATTTCTTCCATGCCTGGCGGCGCCATGATCTCCATTTGAGGACCAGGATCGGCTATTTCTAATTCAATGTCTTTATCATCAAGTGCACCTTCGCGCAGGCGTTTGCGGAAAGTTTGGCGCGTGTTATTCGGCGTGCTATCAGCTGCAAGCGCTTCGCTTATTGCCTCCGGTCCCGCATGCACTGCAAGATCACGCGCAACAGGCAGAAGAATATCGAGAATACGGTCTTCAGCGGCATCTTCAGCTCGGCTTCTGACTCGGCGGGTAGCAAGCTCTCTAGTCTGCTTAATCCCGATATCAACTAGGTCACGGATAATGGTATCGACATCACGGCCTACGTAGCCGACTTCAGTAAATTTAGTCGCTTCAATTTTAATGAATGGCGCATCCGCCAATTTTGCCAGGCGTCGCGCAATTTCAGTTTTACCTACACCTGTCGGCCCGATCATGAGAATATTTTTTGGCGTAATTTCATGACGCAAAGGATCGGGAACTTGCTGACGACGCCAACGATTGCGCAAAGCAATGGCTACGGCACGTTTGGCTTTTTCCTGCCCGACAACATGTTTATCTAGCTCGGAAACAATTTCTTGCGGAGTCATATTCATATTCGTCTATCTTTATAGTGTCATTTTTGCGCCATTAATCACAGGCAAGGTATTTGGCTTATTTATGGCTTACTCTAGTGTTTCTATAGTGTGGGAGAGATTGGTATAAATACACAATTCACCAGCGATAGTCAGCGATTTCTTAACAATTTCTATCGGTGATAATTCTGTATTTTGGAACAAGGCGATGGCAGCCGATTGTGCAAAAGTTCCACCTGAACCGATCGCGCCTATGCCGTCATTCGGCTCCAGCACATCACCATTCCCGGTAATCACCAAGGTTGTTTCACGATCTGCTACTAAAAGCATCGCCTCTAACCTGCGCAACATGCGATCGGTACGCCAATCTTTGGCCAACTCAACCGACGCGCGCATCAGATGCCCTTGATGTTTTTCCAACTTGGACTCAAAACGCTCAATCAGAGTAAACGCATCTGCCGTACCTCCTGCAAATCCGGCCAGAACTTTATTGTGGTACAGCTTTCGTACTTTACGAGCTGTACCTTTCATCACGATATTACCCAGTGTGACTTGGCCATCACCGCCAAGCGCCACCAGATTTCCGCGTCTTACGGTCAGAATGGTTGTTCCGTGAAATTGTTCCATGAAGATTCCAAATGAAAATTTCCTCGCACGTTTGTGAATTACACGAGTGCTGTCAGCTTTATTTTAGCCGAGCAGGAAAAAATTGAACAGATTAAGAAATGGGGGTATTTCACCCAAATTGCAAGACGCTTGCGATTTAGAAAAGGGATCTCTAATGTTTACGTGGGAAAATTGCAGCAACGTTTTTTAAGCCCATTGCGATAAATAAATACATGACAAGATAATTAACATCGTGAAACTGAATCAAGGTGTCTTTTCTGCCCGAGATTGGTACCAGGCCACTCAAGAGTTGAGCTGATGCGCCAAATTCCACTCGTTCTAACTTAGAGCAATCAAGTAATACTAATTTGTGAAATTCAGCGTGTGCAGAGATCTGGCTAATGAGGTTCTCAGTTCTCCCTTCAACCACTGCTGGCATCATAAATCGATCTGACAATTCCTCAATGGCCTGAATCTCAGGAAGCATAGTGGTTACTTTGTTTTTCGGTGCCTCGAAGGATGGAGGTGACACTTCAAAGGTAATGCAATAATCAATGCTGGTTTCTTCGAAGACAGCTTCAAAATGCAGTAATTGCAATATTTCAAGTAATAGTAACCATGGTGCTTCGGTCTCATCGCGTCGACCGACTTCAAGGATGGAGCGAATTTTTTCAGCGAAATCTTGGGCGCCAACCAGCATCAAATCATGTCCGGTTTTTTTCAGGTTTTTTAGAGAGCGCAATAGTAATCCGCACCCAACAGGATCGACTTCTTTTACCCTCCCAAAGTCTAAGCGCAAATTTTTACTTTGCTTACTAAGATTTTGTAATTTTTCCAATAACTTGATGATGCTTCCATCTAGTTGAGCGGGAAAGGTCACGCTTGGCGTACTGCCCTCATCGACCGTGGTCAATGCGTCAGTATTTTGAATTGAATTTTGCCAAATTGGCGGGGACGTTTCAAACTTACTCGCGTATTCAAGCGATATGTGTTCAAAAGCTATTTGATTATTCGTAATTTGATACAAATCAAATAACATAAACCAAGCAACCTGACGCATATTACCGAGGTCATCCTGAGCAATTGCAGCTTGCAGCATTTGCTCAGCTACTTCGTTTTGTCCAGTTGCAAACAAAATTGATGCTTCTTCAAGGATGGGGACTGATTCAGAGGTACTCAATGACGCAGCAAAAATATCAGTCGACTGTCCTAGCAAATAATCTGTCGCCGGCATAATCAGCGGCAATGTACTTGCAAATTCGTGAGCTGGTGATTCACTATTAAATTGATCGACTATCGAATTAGCTTGAATAGTCTGTGGATTTACAATAATAGATGGCGAACTGATCGAAGGCCTGGTTCGCCCCATATCTCGGGACATTTCAAATTCAATCGCATCAATTTTTCGCTCAGTAGCTCGCGCAATATGGCGTTGCGCCAAAACAGATTGCGACAAAGCCTCGTCATCCTGCGGTGCAGTGATGTCGTCATTGCGAGTCTTGGATTTTGTTTTTTTGGCAGGAGACGGATCAGAACTTGGCAGTTCCTGACCAGGAGGCTTCTTACCGAAAAACGAAAAAATTGCCACGTTAATCTTGACCTTGAATAATATAAAAAATATTTTTTGTTACGAATAATGATCGCTGAATACAAAACTCTTTGAATCGCAATTTCCACATACTAAAGTATAGTCTTATTCTCTCACCAATTGTTAGCTCCAGAGTGAGTGTTTCGTTGAGGATCAGTCAAAAAAGCTTCGTGCAATCAATATTAACTACGTCCAACATCTATTAACGTCTATTTAATTCCCGAGATTTTTTTGATTTTCACTCATTTATTTAACTTTTCCTGAAACGACTTTGCTTGAGCTGGTAATTTGTAGACTCATAACAGTTACATAATTTTACAATTCTATTTCGAAGGAAATTTCTTATAAAGATTCTTCGCCTAGTTAATTTTGGGGGTTTATTAGCAAAATCAATGACACTCGAGCGCATTTACATTGAGCAAAAAAAAACGCTCAGTTATAAACTGAACGCTTTTTTAACGATTGTTTAATTGCGACTATTTTTAGTCACCATACAGTTTTTGCTTCATCTCGCGACGCTGTTGCGCCTCTAAAGAGAGGCTCGCTGTCGGGCGTGCAAGTAAACGCGGGACGCCAATTGGCTCGCCAGTTTCTTCACACCAGCCATATTCACCGCCATCAATACTAGCGATTGATTGCTGCACTTTTCTCAGCAATTTCCGTTCGCGATCTCGAGTACGCAATTCCAGGGAGTGTTCTTCTTCAATCGTCGCGCGATCAGCCGGATCTGGGACCAAAACAGTCTCGCGTAAATGCTCGGTAGTTTCGTCGGCATTTCTCAACAAATCTTTCTCAAGCTGTTGCAAACGGGCTTTGAAAAACGCCAGTTGGGCCTCATTCATATAGTCCTTCTCACCCATCTTGAGGATTTCCTCCTCGGTGAGCAGGGCTGCAGGTGCACTGACTGTAGCAGTCGATTTAGGTGATTTAGTTGCCACTTCGCTTACTTTCGATACAACGGATTAAGATGCACAAATAATAGTTGAGTAGTTTTATACCATCTCAATTAACTATTATCCTCCCCTTACTAATAAAGTAAATGGCTGCTGTTGCCATTTGCTTTTCAACCGCAGAGACAAAAAAACAGTATTGCCTCTTTTCAGTTGGGCGCTAGTTTATACCAAACAAAGGTTTAAGCCTTGAATAAAAACATCTTTCGGTAAATTTTTACCAATAAACACCATTTTACTTTCACGTAACTCATTTTCTGCCCACTTCGCTCCCACGTCAGTACCCATAATTTGATGTACTCCTTGAAATATCACCTTACGATCGGCGCCTTCCATCAGCAACACTCCCTTGTAACGCAGCATTCGCGGACCAAATACGTTAACCAAACCAGCTAAAAATTCGTCTAACTTGGCGGTACTGAAAGCTTGTGTACTTTTAAATACGAAAGCGGCAATATCATCGGAATGATGGACGTGATGATGATCGTCATGGTCGTGATGGGTGCATTCATCGTCACACGCTTCGTGTTCGTGTTCATGTTCGTGTTCATGCTGCTCTTCAGCCATCAGAAAATCAGGATCCAAGTCGAGCTTTGCGTTGAGATTAAATCCTTTTAAATCTAACACTTCAGAAATGGCGATGTTGCCAAAATCGACCGCGCAAATCGGTGCGCGTGGATTGATCCGCGTTAAGCGCTGGCGCAGAATTTCCAGCTGTGCCGCATCGACTAAGTCTGTCTTCGACAGCAAAATTTTATCGGCAAACCCCACTTGCCTTTGCGCTTCTTCATACTCGTCTAACTGTTGCATTGCATGGTAGGCATCCACTACAGTGACCACCGCATCTAACATGTAATACGTGCCGACCTCTTCGTCGACGAAAAAAGTTTGCGCGACCGGACCCGGGTTGGCCAGCCCAGTAGTTTCAATGATGACGCGATCAAAATGAAGTTTGCCCTCATTTTTTTTCTGAATCAAGCTACTTAGCGCCAAAATCAAATCGCCGCGCACGGTGCAGCAAATACAGCCATTGTTCATCTCTATAATTTGCTCGTTACTGTCTTGGACAAGAATTTCATTATCGATATTCTCTTCGCCGAATTCATTTTCGATCACGGCAATTTTATGTCCGTGATCCTCATGCAAAATTCGATTTAACAGGGTAGTTTTTCCCGCGCCCAGAAAGCCGGTGAGGATAGTGGTTGGTATCAGTGCCATAAATTCAAATTCATCATTTCAAAAAAACATTATCCTAGATTCCTTAGTTGAACGGATTTGAGTGTGCATTTTTTCGCGTTTCTGGCGAAGCGCGACGACGACGCAACCTCCACGTTGATGGGAGGAGTAACGAAGTCCAGAGGCGCGAAAAAGTGTGCCATCGAAATCGTAGCGCTCTTACCCATTTGGTGAACTCTCAACATACCGTACAAACTAATCCGCATGCTGCTCTCAAGACGAAATAAAGCGGTCAACTGAGGAATCTAGGATTATGCACTCAAATGCAATAGCCTTGCAAAGCGAGGCTATTTTTTTGCCCGGGGATGGCTGGCGTCGTAGACTTTGGCCAAATGTTGAAAATCGAGCGAGGTATACACTTGGGTCGCAGCGATTGAGCTATGCCCCAACATCTCTTGTACCGCGCGCAAATCACCGGATGATTGCAATACATGCGAAGCGAACGAGTGGCGCAATACGTGTGGATGCACATCAGCCGGAATGCCGATCAATTGCGCATGGGCTTTGAGGCGTAATTGCACCAGGCGCACCGACATGCGGGTACCGCGCTCAGTGAGGAATAATGGGTGTGCATCGTTTTTTAAAAGCATGGGGCGCAACAACAACCACTCACGGATCGCTGCCAGCGCTGGCTTGCCTACAGGAACAATGCGCTGTTTATTACCTTTACCGGTGACGTGTACTTCAGCTTGGCTCATGTCCACCCAGCCCAGACTTGTATGACCATTTTCTTTAATGTCAGCAACATCAAGGCCGACTAATTCGGACACCCTTAAACCACTTGAATACAGCAATTCAAACATCGCCCGATTGACGCAAGGAGTCGGTTCATTAATCCCCTTTTGAGAGACCAGACGAACTGCGTCGTCGGCGCCTAGAGCCTTGGGTAAAGATTTTTCTTTTTTTGGCGCCTTGATGCCATCCACAGGATTTGCAGCGAGTGGCGTTTGATCTGCGAGCCAGCGGTAGAAACCGCGCCAGCAGGAAAGTTTTCGCGCAATGCTGCGGGCATTCAGGCCTTGTGCGTGTCGCTGTGACGTCAGGCGGCGCAGATCAAAATATGTCAGGCTGGACAACTCTTTGCCATTGGCGAAAGATTCCAGATCGAGCAGATCGAATTGATAATTACTAATCGTATGAGGTGATAAATTACGCTGGTTCTTTAACACTTCAAGATACTGGACGATATGCGTATCTTGAGGTGTAACTGAACCGGTGCCATTCATAACAATCGCATTTAATTAATCAGGCAGCTCAATGCCGCGCTACTGGTATCGGCAATTTTTGCCAGAAAATCGGTGGCCATTTCTTTGGTAAAACGCGCAGGATCAGGAGATCCCAATACCAATAATCCAAAGGTGGCAGAATCTGGCGCCAAACGCAAAGGTAGCATCGCTACCGACGCTATTGCTTGCTCAGCATCGATCCATTTTGCCGCTTCAAATTCCTGATTTTTTCCGCAAAACGGTGCATTCAAGCCTTTAGCGAATAAATGTACGTCATCACCGACAGTTTGAGCAAACCAGGTATGAGAAAAATCTTCGGCAACTTGCCATAATCTTAGCGTAGCGTATGGTACAGCAAAAATATCTTGCAAGCCTTGCGTGAGCACATGCGGTAATTCCACATCATTTCGTGCCAACAATAAGGAACGCGTCCAATTTTGAAATTTGGAGGTAATGCCATCGTTTTCCAAACCCAAACGCATCAGCTCATAAAGACGTAACTCAAGCACCCTGTGCTTTTCACGTACGACCTCCATTTGCCTTTCTTGCAAAGAAATAGCACGCCCTAATAGCGGGCTGGTCAGTTTAATCTTGCCAAGAAGTTCTGCATGTTCTTCAAAAAAATGGGGATTGTCACTTAGAAATTCTGCGATGTCGTTGGAATTCATTATTATTTGTTTATTCTATTTAAATGTTAATTTCACCATCAAATACGGATACTGCCGGGCCGCTCAAAAATACCGAATCTTGCTCACCTTGCTCACCTTGCCCACCTTTCCAACTGATAGACAATTCGCCGCCGTGCATGCTAACACGCACTGGCGATATCAAGAGGCCACGTCGAATGCCCGCAACAACAGCCGCGCATGCGCCCGTACCACACGCCAGTGTTTCACCTGTGCCGCGTTCAAACACACGCAGACGAACGTGATGAGTATCGATTACTTGCATGAAACCGGCATTCACGCGTTTAGGAAACCGCGGGTGATGCTCAATCAAAGGACCTTCTAGCAGAACCGGATAAGCCTCCACATCATCAACCACCTGCACTGCATGCGGATTCCCCATGGACACTGCGGAAATCCAAACCGTTTTACCCTTGACATCAAGTGGCCACATTTGGTCGTGGGCTTGCATTTTTGGCGTCAAACCATTTGTATCAAATGGAACTTTAGCTGGATCGAGAATTGGGGTGGCCATATCGACAGTCACGCTACCATCAGAGTTCAGGCGAGGCTCTATAACCCCAGACATAATTTCTACGCGTATGCTCGTTTTATCGGTCAGTTTTTTATCCGTAACGAAGCGCACGAATGCACGAGATCCGTTGCCACAATGTTCCACTTCACCGCCATCCGCGTTGTAAATACGATAGCGGAAATCTACCCCAGCGCTAGTCGGGCGTTCAACCACCAAAATTTGGTCAGCACCAATACCAAAGCGGCGATCAGCAAGTGCACGCCATTGTTCAGTTGTGAAGTTTATTTTTTGGTTGATGGCATCAATGACGACAAAATCATTGCCTGCACCGTGCATTTTAGTAAATTTAAGTTTCATCGAATTATTATATAACGTCAGGTATTACCATTGCTATTGGTATACTTCAAACTCAGACCAACCATCATATTTGCGCAATTTATGTTGAGTCAAAGCGATTGATAGACACCGCATCCAAGCACAGATGTCATCTGTGATTGATTCAATGTAAGAAATTTTGTTTTCATTACTGCAGGGTGTCATGATGCGATCAAACAATTCATTTAAAGAACCGGGCATGGAACTCGGCCATACCTTTGATATTAATTTCGATAATGAGCCAATACCTCCGTCCGGCAAAAGCCGTTCAAGATGTTTCGACGAAAACAGTGACGTCAGCGAAGCCAGCTTAGAGGCAATTATTTCAGTAGTGCTGGCGAACAGATCTTTAATCTTTGCTTGCATGGCCCCGCTTTCCTGATTTTTGTCCTGCTCTTGTTCTTGATTGATACTTTCATTTTGTATTTTCTCAGATTTTCAACGACTTGAATTGCCCATTTACGAAATGCATGATCTTTCTGCTGGGCAAACTCATCTCTTCAATACCAGTACACTTTAGATAATTGTCTGCCGTACTGTACCGGTCTTTTTGTGATGCACTGTTCATAGCAATGGGCAATACAGAATGTTAATGTGCGAGCCTTCCTAAAAAGGATATGATTCACTCAAAAGGTGATTCACTTGTACGCACACCAACGCCTCACAATAAAAAGCACGGAGACACCATGAATGCACCGCTCAATGTAAACCCAGCCGAACAGCAAGCGCTGGTCGACAACAATATTTCCCTCGACGACAAATTTACGCTGGAGCGCGGACGCGCTTTTATGACTGGCACCCAAGCTTTGATACGCCTGACCATGCTGCAACGTCAGGCAGATGAAAAAGCCGGATTAAATACCGCTGGCTACATCAGCGGCTATCGCGGATCACCGCTGGGCAATGTGGATTTAACCGCCGCCAAAGCCAAGAAACATCTGGCTAAACATCACGTCAAGTTTCAC
>JANYFV010000467.1 GCA_025359635.1 Undibacterium sp.
GTTGTAAAAATATATTGGCAACACTAGCAACAATTAATACCAGCAGACCAACAAACAACCATTTTCCAAGGCCGGAAAAATCACGTTTCGAGACGGTCGCAATGCTTGCCATAACAATAAAAATACTTGAAGTTCCACCAAATGCAATCATGATCAATGACGAGCCGTTTGAGTATCCCAAAGTGTGACTGATCAATCGAGAAAGCAAAAGCCCCATAAAAAAAGTGAAGCCCAAAAGCACAAAAACACCCATGGTCGAGTTTTTTGTTTTTTCTATGGCAAAAATAAAACCGAATGCAATGCCCAGGAAAGCAAGCAAACCTATTGTTGGACTTCCTGGAAAGAATGCAAATTGCAGCTGCACACCTAACCAAGCACCAAATACCGTCGGAATCATTGATAAAGCGAGTAACCAATAAGTATTTCGAATCACCTTATGACGAACTTGTGCGGCATCGCCGGCGAAATCGTAAGAGTTGGATATTTGTTGGTTCATCACACTTTCCTCATTGAAATAGTTTGTTACGGTCTGATAATTAAAAGAATACCACGCAAATATTCTTATCGGATGATTTTGACTACTGCAATGTTATAACTGCGCCCACTAAAAAAGTGCATAATAGCAATTATGTATATTGACAACCTCCCTTGATGCGAGCGTTTTATGATAAAATCTAAGGTTAGATGAATTATTGAATTTTGTCTTAACCCTTTCATTTTATTGGAGTTTTTAGATGGCTATTGAACGCACATTGTCTATTATTAAGCCAGATGCAGTGGCAAAAAATGTAATCGGCCAGATTTACAGCCGTTTTGAAGGCGCGGGCTTGAAGATTATTGCTGCACGCATGATTCATTTGTCACGCGCTGAAGCTGAAGGTTTCTATGCAGTACATGCAGCACGTCCATTTTTTAAAGATTTGGTTGAGTTTATGATTTCTGGCCCTGTCATCGTTCAAGCGCTTGAAGGTGAAAACGCCATTCTTACGCATAGAGATTTGATGGGTGCAACTGATCCTAAAAAGGCAGATGCTGGAACGATTCGCGCAGATTTTGCTGATTCTATCGATGCTAATGCAGTTCATGGTTCAGATGCTGCTGAAACAGCGGCTGTGGAAATTGCTTACTTTTTCCCGGCATTGAATGTTTATTCGCGTTGATTATTAATTTTTAAGTAGTTTTTAAGTTTGAGAAAATTACCCCGTTTTTGCTAATATGCATGGGCGGGGTTTGAAAGAAGATTTGCATGGCGGCACTCATTAATTTATTGGATCTTGATCCCCTTCAGTTGATCGCGTATTGCGATGAACTGGGTGAGAAACCGTTTCGTGCAAAACAATTGCAGCGCTGGATACACCAGTTTGGTGCGAGTAATTTTGATGAGATGACAGATCTTGCGAAATCTTTGCGGGAAAAATTATCTGGCCGCGCTTTCGTTGCAGCCCCTGCAGTTGTGAGTGATCACATATCCTCTGATGGTACCCGTAAGTGGTTGCTCGATGTCGGGCAGGGAAACGCAATAGAGACAGTTTTCATTCCTGAAGAAAACCGTGGCACGCTTTGTATCTCAACACAGGCTGGTTGTGCTGTTAATTGTCGGTTTTGTTCCACTGGTAAGCAGGGGTTTAATCGAAATTTGACTGTCGGTGAAATTATTGGCCAGCTATGGTTGGCTGAGTTTGAATTACGCAAAAGTAAAGGTATTGAGCCAGGCCCTAAGGGTGAGCGGCAAATTACTAATGTTGTGATGATGGGCATGGGTGAGCCCTTATTGAATTTTGAACCTACCGTTACCGCATTGCGATTGATGCTTGATGATAATGCTTATGGTTTGTCGCGTCGTCGTGTGACACTGTCCACGAGTGGTGTCGTACCAATGATTGATAAATTATCTCAAGAGTGTGCAGTGGCGTTGGCGGTGTCACTGCACGCATCTAATGACGCTTTGCGTGATAGTTTGATTCCGCTGAATAAAAAACACCCATTGCAAGAATTAATGGCGTCGTGCAAGCGTTATTTGGATTATGCCCCGCGTGATTTTGTTACCTTTGAATATTGTATGTTGGACGGAGTTAACGATAGTGATCAGCACGCTAGGGAATTGATTCAACTGGTGCGCGATGTTTCATGTAAATTTAATCTTATACCGTTTAACCCATTCCCGGAATCGGGCTTAACCCGATCACCGAATCCAAGAATTAAAGCTTTTGCACAGATTTTGATGGACGCAGGACTAGTAACGACAATTCGCAAAACACGCGGCGATGATATTGATGCAGCGTGCGGGCAACTTGCTGGTGAAGTGCAGGATAGAACCAGAGTGCAAGAACGAATGCAAAAAATGACCGAATACAAGAAAAAATTCGGTGAGAATTTCGGAAAAATTGTGGAGATCCCCCAGTGAATATTTTTGAACTGCGTTGTCGTCTTTTATTGACTGTGTTGTTGGCGTTTTTTCTGACATCTTGTGCTAGTCACAAATTTGATAGTATGCCGGCTGAAAATAATCCTACTGCTGCAAGTGTTGAACAGCAAAAGCGAGCTGCAATACGATTGCAGCTCGCAGTTGATTATTACCAGCAGAGACAGTATAAAGTCGCGCTTGAAGAAATCCGTCAAGCTCTGTTGGTCTCGCCCGATCTGGTGGATGCGTACAGTGTCCGAGCCCTTATTTTTATGGATTTGAATGATAAACAAAGAGCGGAAGACAATTTTTTACATGCGCTGAAATTGGCACCAACTAATTCTGATTTGGCCAATAATTATGGTTGGTTTTTATGTCAAAACGGTAAAGAAAAAGAATCGATTCAGTACTTCGAAAAGGCCTTGAAAGACCCAAGTTATCCAACTCCGGCCAAGGTGCTCAGTAATGCGGGCGTGTGCAGTTTGAGGTTGAAAGATATTGTCAGCGCTGAACGGTATTTTATGATGGGTTTTCGTGAGCAGCCAGCGAACCCGTCGATCAACGCGAATTTGGCAAAAATATTTTATGACAAAGGCGAATATGAAAAAGCAAAATTTTATATTACTCGAGTTGTGAAAGAGGAAATCATGGCTGCAGATGTATTGTGGCTGGCTCTTAAGATCGAAAATAAGCTGAATGATCAGTCTGCTGTGACTAGTCTGGGGACGCAATTGCGGCGACGTCACCCGACTTCCAAAGAATATGAATCGTTTCAACGAGGTGCTTTTAATGAGTGAGTCTGGAGTAAATTCTTTCGTTAAACCAATGCTTGAATCGAATTTGGAGAGTGATCACCTTGCAGTCGCGACCTCGGGGCAATCGATAGGTGCGATGCTTACACGTGCGCGCATGGAGAGAGATTGGACTGTGCAACAGGTGGCAGATCAGTTGAAATTATCGACGAAACAGATCGTTGCCTTAGAAGAAAATAAATTCGATGACTTACCTAAGCTGGTGATTGTTAGAGGATTTGTTCGCACATATGCCAAGTTGTTAAAAATTGATGCGGATCCATTGGTCGCGTTACTCCCAAAGGATGCTCAACATATTCAGTTGCAAGAGACTTTGAAGCCAGCTCTTTCTACTCCTTTTATGGAATCGCGCCTTTCTTTGATGGGTCGGCAAGATAGCAATAAAAAATATTTGTTTGGTGCCGCTTTGCTCGCATTATTTGCGGCAGGATTTTTCGTTGTTCAAAAAACTGATTTCATCTTGTCGGCAAAGGATTTTTTCGGTGAGAAATTAGTAGCAGTTCCCGATGTAAAGCCGACTTCAGTCGTGTTAACTCCAGCTATATCTGAGGTGCCAGCTTCAAATGCCGTATTGATGGAGCCATTGCCAGTCAATTATTCAGCTTCAGCAATGGCAACAGTTATCCCTGAAAATGATTTAAAGCCGGCGCAAGCTGCGCAAGTGAACCCGCCAGTTGCGTCAAATCTGAGCTCTGGAGTAGTGGTTAATAACGAAATTAAGAAAAGTCCGGTAATTTTGCCGGTTGCCGATTCTGCGGTTACGGCTATAAATGCAGTCGATAAAAATATGATGAAATTAAAATTTCGTCAGGATTCCTGGATACAAGTCAAAAAAGAAAATGGCGCGATCATGACTTCTCATCTTGCAAAAGCTGGAACCGAAGAAGTTTTTAGTGTTAAAGAATTGCTGCAGGTGAGAATCGGAAATGCTGCTGGAGTGGACGGTGTTTTGCGTGGCGCGCCATTGGAAATCCAGGCAGAAAAAGGTAGTAATGTCGTTAACTTGAATGTGAAGTAGAAATGAGTTCTCGTTTGTCTGATGTGAATTTTGGATCTCTTGAGCGACGCTTGTGTCGTGGCGTATCGATTGGTGATCGTGGGCATACTGTGATGGTGGGTGGTGGTGCCCCGGTTGTTATTCAGTCGATGACAAATACAGATACTGTTGATGTGATTTCGACGGCGATTCAAATTAAAGAATTGGCACGTGCCGGTTCAGAATTGGTCAGAATAACTGTCAATAACGTTGAGGCTGCGATTGCCGTTCCTGCAATTCGAGAGCAACTCGATAAAATGGACGTGAATGTACCGCTGGTCGGCGATTTTCACTATAACGGCCACACTTTACTTAAAGACTATCCTGATTGCGCCAAGGCGCTCTCAAAGTACCGCATAAACCCTGGTAATGTAGGGCAGGGGGCGAAGCGAGATACCCAGTTTGCGCAAATGATAGAGTTAGCTTGTAAATACGATAAGCCGATACGTATAGGTGTTAATTGGGGAAGCCTCGATCAGTCCTTGCTTGCCCGGATTATGGATGAAAACGCGCAACGTGCGAATCCATGGAATGCAAAATCTGTAATGTGCGAAGCCTTAATTACTTCAGCGATAGAGAGTGCAAAACGCGCAGAGGAAATCGGTTTGCCTGGCGATAAAATTATCTTGTCTTGCAAGGTCTCAGGCGTACAAGATCTCATCGCTGTTTATCGTGAGCTTGCAAGGAGATGTGGCTATCCATTGCATTTGGGTTTGACTGAAGCTGGCATGGGAAGCAAAGGAATTGTGGCTTCAACGGCGGCGCTTTCTGTACTTTTGCAAGAAGGTATTGGCGACACGATCAGGATATCTCTGACGCCTGAACCTGGTGGTGATCGTTGTAAAGAAGTAATAGTCGGGCAAGAAATTTTACAGACTATGGGCTTGCGAAAATTTACCCCTATGGTGATTGCTTGCCCTGGTTGCGGGCGCACGACCTCCACCGTTTTTCAGGAATTGGCTGACGATATCCAAACTTTTTTGCGTGACCAGATGTTGGTTTGGAAAACAGAATACCCTGGCGTGGAAAGCATGAATGTAGCAGTGATGGGATGCATTGTGAACGGCCCTGGCGAGTCCAAGCATGCCAATATAGGAATCAGTTTGCCAGGTACCGGCGAATCACCGGCAGCGCCAATCTTTATTGATGGGGTTAAGGCGATGACCTTGCGTGGCGACAATATTGCAAAAGAATTTCAATCTATCGTATTAGATTACGTAAAGAGCCATTACGCACCTACAGCTCAAAATCTGGATAAAGAGTTAATTAAGAATATCGGGTAATCAGGAATGTCAGAACAAAAGAAGATCGAAAAAATAAGTGGCGTAAAAGGGATGAACGACGTTCTTCCTGCAGACGCGGCAATGTGGGAGTTATTTGAAAATACGGTTCAGTCAGTTTTAAAGAGCTATGGTTTTCAGCAAATACGTACACCTATTCTTGAATCAACGAATTTGTTTTCGCGCGGATTGGGTGAGGTGACCGATATCGTTGAAAAAGAAATGTATTCTTTTGAAGACGCTTTAAATGGTGATAAGCTTACTTTGCGGCCTGAAGGTACTGCGGGCATAGTGCGTGCCGCATTGGAGCACAACCTGACCTATGATGGACCAAAACGTCTTTGGTATACCGGTCCGATGTTTCGTCATGAGAAGCCTCAACGTGGCCGTTACAGGCAGTTTCATCAGGTAGGTGCCGAGGCCTTGGGATTTAGCGGCCCTGACATCGATGCCGAATTAATCGCGATGTGTCAGCGTCTTTGGGATGATCTGGGATTGCAGAATGTGCGATTGGAATTGAATTCCATTGGTGATGCGCATGAGCGGCAGCAACATCGCGTGGACTTGATCGCGTATTTTGAACAACATAAAGAAGTGTTGGACGCCGAAGCCCAGCGTCGCCTGTATAGCAATCCATTACGCATTTTAGATACGAAAAATCCGAATATGCAGGCAATGGTCAATGCTGCGCCAAAATTAATTGATTATCTTGGCGAAGAATCTAAATCGCATTTTGAAGGTGTGCAAAAAATCCTTCGCCATAACAGTATTCCATTTACGATTAATCCTCGATTAGTCCGAGGCATGGACTATTACAATCGCACTGTTTTTGAATGGGTAACTGACGAACTTGGTTCTCAGGGTACTGTCTGTGCAGGTGGTCGTTATGATTCTCTTGCAAGTATTTTCGGCGGGAAAGCGACGCCAGCATGTGGTTTTGCCATGGGAGTTGAACGCTTGCTCGAATTGATGAAGGCATCTGGAGAATTGCATAGCCCAAGCGAATGCGATGTTTATCTGGTTCATCAGGGGGCAGAAGCGCAAATGCAATCTTTCGTTATTGGAGAGCGTTTGCGTGATGCCGGACTGGATGTTGTGTTACATTGCGCATCGGCAGTTGGAGTTGGCAGTTTTAAATCGCAAATGAAAAAAGCAGATGCCAGCGGTGCTTCATTCGCAATCATTATTGGCGAAGATGAAGCGAGTTCCAATTCGGTCACAATCAAAGCGATGCGTGCCGAAGATATGGACAATAATCAAATAAAACTACCATTTGAATTGGTTGTCGATTACATCGTCGATCAGATTACAGGTGGGAGTGAAACAGATAGTAGTTGCGACAACCCTAATCACATTCATATTCATCATTAAACTAAACAAATATGGCATACGATCTCGAAGAACAAGAACAGTTAGACACTTTAAAAGCATGGTGGAAACAATACGGTAACCTTGTTACATGGTTGCTCATCGTGGTTTTATCTTCATATGCAGCTTGGACTGGTTGGCGTAATTACCAAGTCGGCCAATCGACTCAAGCGTCGCAATTATATGATGAGTTACAAAAAGCAATAGTCGCTAAAGACAACGCCAAAGTGCAACGTGCGGCAACCGATTTGATCGAGAAGTTCACACGAACGTCTTATGCGCCGATGGCATCTTTGTCGGCAGCGAAGAGTGCATTTGATTTGAATGATCTTAAAACGGCGAAATCACAATTGCACTGGGTTATTGACCATAGCAGCGTAGAGGAATACAAAGCCCTCGCAAGAATTCGTCTAGCTGGAATTGCCCTCGATGAAAAAGCCTATGATGAAGGATTGACTTTATTGGCAGGCGAATTCCCCGCAGAATTTGCAGGTAACGCTTTTGACAGAAAAGCTGATATTTATGTTGCACAAAACAAGCTTGTTGAAGCGCGTGCTGCATATCAATCTGCTTTGGAAAAAATCAAAGATAAAAATCCCGGCCGAAAACTGATTCAGATCAAGCTTGATGCTATTGGTGGTGTGGTCGAAAACAAAGTGGCAACGAATGTTGGTGCTAAATAAATTGGAGCTGAACATGCATTTTCTTGGTAAATTGATGGCAATAACATCAATGCTGGTGTTGGCCGGATGTTCCACTTTGTCGTCGATTAACCCTTTTGCAAAGGCTGAGACTAAAAATGTCCCAGCTGTCTTGCAAGAGTTCAAGTCAAGTATCTCGGTTAAATCTGTTTGGTCAAACTCGGTTGGTGCGAGTGGCTCATTTGTGTTGTCGCCGGTTCAAATTGATAATGCTATTTATGCTGGCGCAGCAGATGGTAGTTTAGTAAAGATAGACTTGGTAAAAGGCAACGCGATTTGGCGTATTAACGCGGGAACTACATTGACAGCCGGTTTAGGTGGCGATGCTACAACCATCGCTGTAGCAGGGTCTAAAGGTGTCTTAATGGCCTTTGATCTCAATGGGAAAATGCGTTGGAAAGTACAAACATCCAGTGAAATATTGAATGCTCCAGCAGTGGGATACGGAGTCGTCATTGTTCGTAGTATTGATAATCGGATTGCTGCTTACGATGTGGTGACAGGAGTTCGTAAATGGGCGGTAGATCGCTCATTGCCGGCACTGACGCTACGTATAGTTTCGGGAATCGCGCTGACAGATCAAATGGCAATCGTTGCATTACCAGGCGGTAAATTGATCTCTCTGTCAATAAATACGGGTGGTTTGCGTTGGGAATCATCGGCAGCTGATCCAAAGGGGGCAACAGAATTGGAGCGAATCGCTGATGTTTCTGGATTGCCAGTGATTGTAGATCAAACAGTGTGCACCACCGCGTATCAAGGTCGTGTCAGTTGTTTTGACTTAGCAACAGGGACAGTAATTTGGTCCAAAAATTTATCAAGTGAAGTGGGGGTCAATGTAGATCAGCGCTTTGTCTTTGCAGTCGATAGTGTTGGAGCCGTTTCTGCTTTTGCTCGTGAAACAGGGTCCAGTGTTTGGAGAAACGATAAACTAGCAAATCGACACTTATCCGCAGCAGCGTCGTTCGGACGTGCGGTCGCAGTGGGTGATGCCTTTGGTTACTTACATTTCTTATCAAGAGAAGATGGATCTTTTATCGGTCGAGTGAGCACCGATGGCAGTCAAATTCTCGCTGCACCTTTTGTAGCGGGTTCAAATTTGATTGTCCAAACTAAATCAGGGACAGTGGTCGCGTTTGCGACCGAGTAATATTAATGAAGCCGGTTATTGCACTTATAGGTCGACCAAATGTCGGAAAATCCACGCTGTTCAATCGACTAACGCGTTCACGCGATGCATTGGTTGCTGATCTTCCAGGCTTAACTCGAGATAGACATTATGGTGAAGGGCGTGTTGGCGAACGTCCATTCCTAGTGATTGATACTGGTGGTTTTGAGCCAGTTGCCAAAGATGGCATCATGCATGAGATGGCCAAACAAACGAAGCAAGCCGTTGCTGAAGCCGATGTGGTTATTTTTTTGGTTGATG
>JANYFV010000511.1 GCA_025359635.1 Undibacterium sp.
CATCAACACCAACAGACGCTCATAAAATGTTAAGTCTTTGATTTTTATGGATTTATGGTATTTTGTAAATGTTAATCAACGCAAATAAATGCCATTTACTCAGGATTGTGATTCCTGTTGTCGTGGGTTCGAGCCCCATCGATCACCCCACCGAATTTGTTTTAAATTAATGGCTTACGTGAACTTCATGTAAGCCATTTTTCTTTGGGTTTTCTAAGTTTTAGAAATTTTCTAAAACTCTAGGCAATCGGTTCACTTTTACGACACGATTCCTGTCACCCGGCATTTGAAAGACATCCTTCGCCAAATCTAGGGCCACTCATCATATTTTCAAGGTAGATGGCGTCTCATTTTCGTGCACTCCTGAAATAATGGGATAGAACGCATAATTGCGAACAGCAAAATGAATGCCGGAATCGTCAAATTAAGTTGGAACGCGATGCTTAACCACAAGTCTGTGAGCAATGACGTTGCTTTCTCGATGGACACGTCTTCTATGCCCCACGTTTCGTTTTAAAACGACATTGGCCGGTGCCGTGCCGTGCCGCCCGCTGGTGTATATCGTATAGCTTGAAGACGTCATGCCTAGATTCTCGCCATAGGCGGTACATTTAGGCACGGCGACCTTATGTTCGGCGAACTCAGCGAGGCCAATCGCACACACTAGTCCCAAGATGCCACAGAGTACCGTGTTTATCAGACCACGACGGCCCCTTCAAATTGGAAATTCAACAGATTCACTTGGGAGAGGCATATTGACTTTCACTTTTCGGCGACGACTCGCCAGTCGGGGTTGTATGTCAGTTGGCGATCATCCATCACAAATACTACGCGGCCAAGTAAGGCCGTATAAATCCGATCGCAAAGGATTAGCCGTAAACAGCTGCTTCCACAGTCTCGGCGTCAGCGCATGTACAATCGACACTTATCTCCAGTGACAATTAGGACTACATAAACATGACAAACATATACAAGTTTCAAGCGGATAGTCTGAGCGGCGCCCCAGTACATCTGGAGCAATACCGCGGCAAAGTGCTATTGATCGTGAATACGGCAAGTAACTGCGGCTTTACACCACAGTACAAAGGACTGGAAGCGGTCTATCAGCAGCTTAAGGATAAAGGTGTTGAAGTGCTGGGCTTTCCGTGTAATCAATTTGGAAATCAAGAGCCAGGCGAAGGAGAAGAGATCGGCGCTTTCTGCGAGAAAAACTACGGCGTGACGTTTCCGTTGTTCGCCAAAATTGACGTCAACGGCACTAACGCTCATCCGCTGTTTCAGCACCTCAAGAGCAAGGCGCCAGGGCTCCTTGGAAGCGAAGCCATCAAATGGAATTTCACCAAATTTCTAGTAAAAAAAGATGGTACGGTCTTCAGGCGTTATGCGTCACTGACAAAACCTGAAGAGATGATGGGCGACATCAAAAAACTGTTAGCCGAATAACGGGGCGATGGCCGAAGTGGCGTCTATTATTTCCTTGGACTGGCCAAACTTAACTGTCTTGTGCGCCTCTTCCAACACCTCGTTTATCGTAGTCGTTAAGCCATAGTCCAGCTCACATTCATCCATACAAATTGATCACTCGAAATTACCTCGATAGTGTTCTGGGTTCGGCTCGATGTCGATTTCATAGTCATGAAAAATTTTCTCATAAATTTGTTACCTGTTTCAGTGTTTCTGCCTTTCATTCGTTGCTATGTTTCTTGATGAAATCAGATTTTAAGTGAGTAGTTTCAGATTGTCGCTGATGGGCTGCGTTGTCAATGGACTATCCGTCACAAGATTGATTGTGCCTTATCTTTATTCGTTTTCAAGCTCATCCAATGAGCCTCGCGTATGGCATGATGTTGCCTGAAAATAGTCGTTAAATTTTGGCTTAGCATGACCTAATTGAATGCGTCAGTGCAGTAATCAGTTTATTTTGCATAATTGCGTTATACCAATCATCGGATACCCTATGCCCTCAGCAATAACCCCAGGCCTCATCATCCTTCACGGCAACCAGTTAGAGCAACTGCGCTCGGCAGTGTTCCAGTGGGTGCGGCAATATCCGCTAGATCCGTTGGAGCAAGATATCTATCTGGTGCAATCGAATGGCGTTGCTGAGTGGTTGAAGATTGCCATCGCCGAAGATACTGGCGTGTGCGCTGCCACCCGGGTTGAATTGCCTGGCCGATTTTTGTGGGGTATTTATCGCAATATGCTAGGCCGAGATGCGATACCGATTAGCTCTTCGCTGGATATGTCGCCTTTGACTTGGCGTTTGATGCGTTTGATTCCTGAATTGTTGGATCAGCCTGATTTTGCGCCGTTGAAACGGTTTTTGGTCGATGGTGAACCGGCACGGCGCTTGCAGTTGGCGCAGCGGCTTGCCGGGCTGATTGATCTGTATCAGTTGTATCGTGCCGATTGGCTGGCCGATTGGGCGCAAGGGCTAGATCAATTGCGCAATGCGCAGGGCGAAGTGAGGGCACTGTTGCCGGATCAGCGTTGGCAGGCGCAATTGTGGCGCGCTATTTTGGCGGATATTCCTGAAGATAGCCGTGGGCTGGGTCGGGTGAATATTCATCAACGTTTTGTGGCGGCGATAGCTGCGGGCGCGCGGCCTGTTACTCGCTTGCCTCGGCGGGTGGTGTTGTTCGGTATTTCTGCGTTGCCACGCCAGACGCTGGAGGCGCTTTCTGCATTATCAAAGCACACGCAGGTGTTGCTGGCGGTGCCTAATCCTTGCCAGTTTTATTGGGGCGATATTATTGAAGGTAGCCAATTATTCAAAGCCCAGCGTAAGCGTCAGCAATTGAAGGGTGGAGTTGATTTATCTCAATTTTCGCCTGAAGATTTACATGCGCATTGCCATCCCTTATTGGCCAACTGGGGTAGGCAGGGGCGTGATTTTGTGCGGATGCTGGATGATTTTGATCAAGCAGAAGTGACGCGTGAGCGCTTCTCTAGTCTGCGTATTGATTTGTTTTCTGAAGGGCAGGGCAATAGTTTGCTAGAGCGGGTGCAGGTGGCGATACGTGATCTTGTGCCTGTTGTCGATCATCCCGATATGCAATTTGATCGTGCTGATAAGTCCATCGAATTTCATGTCACGCACAGCGTTCAGCGTGAAGTGGAGGTATTGCACGATCAGTTGTTGGCGATGTTGGCTGACGAAGCTGGCAATGACAAGAAAGCGCTGCGGCCTCGCGATGTGATAGTAATGGTGCCGGATATTGAGGTGTTTTCTCCGTCTATACGTTCTGTTTTTGGCCAATATAGCCGGCAAGACCCGCGCTATATTCCGTTCGAAATTGGCGATGTCAAAGACCGCAGCATTAACCCGATTCTGGTGGCGATGGATTGGTTATTGCGCTTGCCGCAGCAGCGCTGCCAGCAAAGTGAGGTACGCGATTTACTCGAAGTGCCGGCGCTGGCGAAACGCTTTGGGCTGACCGAAGAAGATCTGCCGCAGCTAGCGCAATGGATAGAAGGCGCTGGCGTGCGTTGGGGCTTGGATCAAGCTCACAGAGCTGGCTTAGGTTTGCAAGCAAGCGGTGAACAAAACTCCTGGATCTTTGGTCTGCGCCGCATGTTGCTGGGTTATGCCAGTGGCGATAGTGCTACCTATTTTGGGGTGGAATCTTACGCAGAAGTAGGTGGCTTAAATGCGGCCTTGGCTGGCTCGCTGGCACAGTTTGTCGAGACACTGATGCATTGGCGCGCGGTGTTGGCTACATCGGTTTCGCCTGAAGTCTGGGGCGTGCGCGCGCGTGAACTCTTGCAGTTTTTTTTTAGCGCAAACGATGAGAGCGATCAGCAAATACTAGTGCGACTTGATGAATCTTTGCAAAACTGGTTGGCATCGTGTGCGGATGCTGGATATGCAGAGGCGGTGCCGCTAGCGGTAGTGCGCGAGGCGTGGATGGGGGCGATTGATGAGCAAACTTTAAACCATCGCTTTGTTTCTGGCGGTGTAACGTTTTGCACCTTGATGCCGATGCGGGCGGTGCCGTTTAGGGTGGTTTGCTTGCTGGGTTTGAACGATGGCGATTATCCACGGCGTGCTCAACACGTGGATTTTGATTTGCTGGCAATGCCGGGGATGGCGCGGCCGGGGGATAGATCACGGCGTGATGATGATCGCTACCTGATGTTGGAGGCCCTATTGTCTGCACGCGATAAGTTGTATATCAGCTGGATTGGCCGCAATGTAAAAGATAATAGTGAACAACCCGCCTCGGTGCTGGTCTCGCAACTGCGCGATTACTTGGTCGCCGGTTGGAAGTGTGATTTGAAGGAAATGACTACCGAGCACCCACTGCAACCATTTAGCCGACAGTATTTTGAAAAAAATGGTTTGCTCACTTATGCCAAAGAATGGCGCATTGCGCATTCCAATATTGAAGAACACATCGAAGAAGATACATTGCCAGTCTATGAACTAGAACCCGACTTCAAATTGAAGATGGCAGAGCTGGCGCGTTTTGTGAAACAGCCTGTGAAATATTTTTTCCGGAAAAGGCTAGGCGTTATCTTTACCGATGATGAAGCTTCGGGTGAAGACGATGAGCCATTTGGTTTTAATGGTTTGGAAGAATACAAATTGGTGGATAGCTTGCTTGATGATGAGGGCGCAGCTGAACCACTTGATCAGGTTGCTTCACTGTTACGGCAGAAAGCAGAACGTCTTACCCGCGAAGGTGCCTTGCCGATAGGTTTGATCGGGCGGCAATGGCAAAATCGTCTGGTCGACGAATTGGTGCCGATTCGCACAGAATGGTTGAAATTATGTGCGCAATATCCCATGCCAGCGGAGAAGCTACCAGTGCAGTTTAATCATGATGGCATTAGTCTTGATGATTGGCTAGATCGCGTACACAGCAACGGTAAAGAGAGCGCATGGTTGACGCAAATCGCCAGCAAGGTCACCAATTCAAAAGGCGAGCCCCGTGGTGAAAAACTGATTGATGCTTGGGTGCGCCAACTTGCTGCTGGTGCTCTGGGTTATCACGTCACTGGCTACCTGGTTGCGCGCGATGCCATCATCACTATGCCTGCGCTTGATCAAGCAGAATCGTCCGCGACATTATCAACACTCATTTCTTATTGGCGTGACGGCATAAATCATCCATTGCGCACGGCCTGTAAAACGGCGCTAGCCTGGCTTCAAGAAGGCAAACCTGATGACGTTTATGACGGTAACTATCAAATCGGTGGCGAAGTCGACGATCTGTGTTTGGCCAGGTTGTGGGCGGATTATGATGAGCTCACCGAAGATCCAGAATGGGAGAATTGTTCACGCGGTTTATACGGGCCATTGAATGATTGGATTAAATCAAAAATCGATATTCTACCCATTGATGAAATCATCACCGTAGAGGAAGCGCAATGAGCCAGCACCTTGTCCCATTGAGTTTTCCCTTGCATGGATCGCGCCTGATTGAAGCCAGCGCGGGTACAGGCAAAACCTGGACGATTGCCGCCCTATATCTTCGCTTAGTGCTAGGACACGGTAATGAGTCAGGCAAAACCGATGGCTTTGTCAGGCCATTACTGCCATCAGAAATTTTGGTGATGACATTTACACGGGCGGCGACTAAAGAACTGTCTAACCGCATTCGCGAACGCTTGGTGGAAGCGGCCAAGTGTTTTCGGGGTGAGGCACCGCATGAAAAAGATAGCTATCTGCGTGACCTGATTGCGCAATACCCGGAAGTTGAAGCCAGACAAAAGGCTGCCTATTGTTTGATGTTGGCGGCAGAGAGTATGGATGAAGCGGCAGTCTTCACGATTGATGCCTGGTGTCAGCGTATGTTGCGTGAGCACGCCTTTGATAGTGGCAGCCTGTTTGATGAAGAATTGGTCACTGATCAAACGGCTTTGTTTGAACACGCAGTGCGCGATTATTGGCGGCAGCAAGTCTATCTGCTGAATAAAGATGCGCTGGACACATTTAGAGATTGTTGGGCGGATGTTTTAGCTTTGCAAAAAGCCGTGAAAGATTTGATCAAGAACGTTGGCTTACTTGGTTTTGATGCAAATGAGGCTTTGTTGCCGTTGATAGAGCGTCTCACAGCGGAGCAACTTACCGCACTGGCAGAAATTAAACTTGGTTGGTCAGCGCGCATTGATCGCATGGAAGCTTGGGTCGATGCGCAAAGAGAAAAGGATGCTAAAACCTTTAGTGGTACGAAGTTTAAGCCAGCTACAGTAGCGGGATGGTTTACCGCTATGCGCGACTGGGCGAATACGCCTGAAGCAGTCATGCCTGAGTCTTTCTCAAAGTTTTTTGAAAAGCTAACACCAGACAATATTGTTGCCGCGTGCAACAAGGGTTTTGCCGTCACGGTTCCGGATGATTTTGCTTTGATCAGTTTATTGAAAGTGAGCCTGGATGCGATAGAACCTATCCAGTACTCTCTATTAAAACATGCGACCACTTCCATCTCAAAACGTATGGAGACGCTCAAACTAGGCACGAATCAATTTGGCTTTGACGATATGTTGAAACGCTTGAAGAGTGCGTTAGAGGGTGAAAACGGCCTGGCCTTACGTGCGCGCATATCCACGCAATATCCGGTCGCGATGATTGATGAATTTCAAGATACTTCACCCGATCAGTACGCCATCTTTAATGCCTTGTACGACGTTGTGGCAAACGATCGTCAGCATGGTTTATTTTTGATCGGCGACCCTAAGCAATCCATTTATGGATTCCGGGGTGCGGATATCTATAGCTATTTGTCGGCACGCACCGCGACTAAGGGCAGGCATTATTTGTTGGGAACTAATTTCCGTTCTACCAAGAATTTGGTGAAAGCAGTCAACACGATGTTTGAACATGCTGAAGGCGTAGCCGGTGACAATGCACGCCAAGGATTTAGTGCCGGCGCGTTTAAATTTCGCACTAAAGATAGTAACCCTTTGCCATTTGAAAGTGTGCAGGCGAATGGCAGGGCAGAAATGCTGGTAGGTGCAGAGGGCCGTATAAAGGCAATGACCTTCTGGTGCTCTGAAAACGCTGTGATGAACAAAGCGGCTTACCTTAAATTTTTTGCGGACCACTGCGCTGAACATATCGTGCAATTGCTCAATGATTCTTCGGTGGGATTTAAAACAGGTGATGACTTAGTACGGTTACAACCGGCAGATATCGCCATCCTGGTGCGAGACCGCAACGAAGCGAAAGCCATTCGCAAAGCACTGGAACGGCGCAAAGTGGCCAGCGTGTATTTGTCGGATAAAGATTCTGTCATTGATAGCTTAGAAGCTGCAGATGTTTTGCGTTGGCTAAATGCGGTATCGAATCCTTTAGATGGCAAGATAGCCCGCGCGGCCTTTGCGACTAAAACGGCGGGGTTTTCTTTAGCAAGACTCGCTATTCTCGCTTCCGATGACAGAGCATGGGAAGCCTGCGTAGAGCAGCTCAAAGGTTTGCATTTTATCTGGCGACGGCAGGGAGTCCTGGCGATGCTACGCAAGCTTGTGCATGATCTTGACTTGCCTGCCAGATTGCTCAATCAGACTGGCGGTGAACGAACATTGACCAATCTGCTGCATCTGGCGGAAATCTTGCAAAGTGCGAGTGAGCATCTCGATGGCGAACTATCGTTGATCCGATGGTTAGCCGAGCAAATTGACAATGAAAGCGGTGAGGGTGAAGAACGTGTGCTTCGTCTGGAAAGTGATGCCGAGTTGGTGAAGGTGTGTACGGTGCATAAATCTAAAGGACTGGAATATCCCTTGGTCTTTATTCCGTTTGCGGTGTCGGCAAAGCCAGTCACAAAAAAAAATCGAAGTTTTGTAGAGTACGCTGACAAAGACGGTATTAAAAGAATTGATCTGTCATTGTCGAAACAAGCGCTCGATGCGGTCGAAGCTGCGCGCATAGAAGAAGATTTGCGTTTGCTGTATGTGGCACTTACCCGCGCGCGTCATGCGGTATGGCTTGGCGTTGCTTCACTTAAAAATAAAATTCATGAATCGGCGTTGGGTTATTTGCTTGCTGGCGAAAATGAAATTTCAGCTGCGGCATTATTTGATGACATTACTCAACTTAACGGGAGCTGTGATGCTATAGAGGTCGAAAAGCTAGGGTCTGAGGATAGCGTGACGCTGTTTTCAAGAACAGATACACGACCAAGCTTATTAGATGCGCCATCGTATACGACAAAATTTGAAAATGATTGGGCGGTTGGTAGTTTCTCTTCCTTGACGAAGACCTTGCTGGCGACTGCGACATCACTGCGCATTCAAGATAATAAAGAGCAGAATCGACAGGACGGAGATGATGTTTTTGGCGCAGGATCGCAAGTAATAAAAACACAGAACGCCCCTTGGCATCGCTTCCCACGAGGCTCACGTCCAGGCCAATTTTTACATGAACAATTGGAATGGATGGGTAACGAAGGATTTAATGTCGTAGATGAAAATAGTTTTGAGGAACGATTTTTTAAGCGATGCGATCGGGCTGGTTGGGCTAATCGCCAGGAAGATGCGTTGGCATGGTTAAGCAAAGTTTGCGATACAAAGATCTTACCTATTGGTGTTACATTAAAAGGACTGGACACAGTTTTATCGGAAATGGAATTTTGGTTTCCAAGTGAGCGTCTCATCGCGCGCAAGCTCGATCTGCTGTGCCAGGAACGCTTGCTAGATGCTATTCCAAGAGCAGAGTTGCCAGAGCGTGATCTGCATGGCTTGCTGATGGGCTTCGCCGATCTGGTGTTCGAGCATGAAGGCAAGTATTGGGTACTCGATTACAAATCCAATTTTCTGGGTGACTCTGATGCCAGCTATCATCAATCAGCGCTGGCGGCAGGCATGGCTGCACACCGCTATGACGTGCAAGGGGCAATTTATATGCTGGCCTTGCATCGGCTGCTGAAGAACCGCCTCGGTGCTTCGTACAGCTCAGAAACACACTTGGGTGGCGCGATCTTCTTTTTCTTACGTGGCATTGAACATCCGGAAACCAATGGCTGTTACCACATCGCGCCAACGAATGCGCTGATGGATGAGTTGGATCAATTATTTTCTGGATCGGCAGTCACCTTATGAATACCAACGCACAAACTCAACAATACTCACTGTTAGTCGAACTTGATAGGACTGCCGATCTAGGTCAGTTGCGCCGTATCGGTGCGGCTTTTGCACGCTTCATGACATCGCTGGGCATGACGGAACCATCACATATATTCAGCTGCGTTGTGCTGTCTGAGCTGGAAGGTCGTGGCAATAGCTGCTTGCTGTTAAGTGATCTGGCGAACGATCCTGCCGAATTAATCGGGCTCAAAGATGAGCAATGGCAGAGCCTGGCAGCGATGCTTGGCACCATGCCACAAGGTGTCGATGGATGGCGAGAGTGTCTGCAACATTGCGCGCAAGTCTGGTGTGTTGGCAATGAAGATCTGCAACAGCCTTTGGTGCTCAATGACGATAGACTTTATCTGCGTCGCTATTGGAAAGACGAAACCCGTGTGGCGCAAAGCGTAACGCAACTCGCAGCGACAAGTAGAGAGGTTGACGAAAATAGGGTGAAGCAGTGGCTGGATAAGTTGTTCGATAAACCCACCGATTCGTCAGATGACAATGCAAATCCAGATTGGCAAAAAATCGCCTGCGCCATCGCCATACGGAGCAATCTTTCTATCATCACTGGTGGGCCAGGTACCGGCAAAACCTATACGGTAGCGCGTTTGCTAGCCTTATTGTTTGCACTCTCTGACTCACCCGATAGATTACGCATTGCCTTGGCCGCACCAACGGGAAAGGCTGCAGCCAGACTGAAGCAATCTATCGATAACGCGCTCATCGAATTATCTGAAAAAATATCGGACGAATTACCACTGGCAGATCTCACCTCGCGTATGGGCGCAGCTCGCACCTTGCATAGTTTGTTAGGTGCACGGCCAGATACCAGATCCTTTGCGCATCACGCCGGCAATCCTTTAGAGCTGGACGTACTCATCGTCGACGAAGCATCGATGGTGCATCTGGCAATGATGGCATGCCTGCTAGACGCATTACCGCCCAATGCCATGATCGTCTTACTAGGCGACAAAGATCAGCTAGCCTCAGTAGAAGCCGGCGCGGTGTTAGGCGACATGTGCCTCAATGCGCAAGCGGGCGGCTATTTAGTAACGACGCTAGCCTATGTGGCCAACACCACAGGGCAAATCATACCCGCCGCGTACGCGGGCAAGGCCAGCACATTGGCACAACAAACCGTCATGCTGCGCCATAGCCACCGCTTCACCGGTCCAATTTCTGAACTCGCCATTGCCGTCAATGAGGGCATTGCAGCAAAAGCGATGACGTGCTTGCGAACGAAAAAAGATAAAATTCTGACGTGGCAAGGAGCAGAGCAAAAGCAAGCGCAAGTCGACGATGTATTGCAGCTAGCCCTAGTCGGGCGAGATGGTTGCGAAGGCGGCTACGGGCCCTATTTGCGTTTGCTAAACGAATGCCCGGACACCAAGGACATCGCCATCTATGAACTATGGGTAAGCAAAGTAGTGCAAGCGTTTGAATCCTTTAGAATTCTCTGCGCGGTAAGAGAAGGCGATTGGGGTGTCGCTGGCATCAATAAAGCCATAGAAAAACGCTTTGAAACCGAT
>JANYFV010000089.1 GCA_025359635.1 Undibacterium sp.
CAACTTTGGCGAACTCAACGCTTGGTTGGAAATACGTTGTCGCGCGCTATGGACAACATTACCTCACCCTGACTATGCAAGCCTGACCATTGTCGATGTGCTGGAACAAGAGCAGCTGTACATGATGCCCATGCCTACGCCATTTGATGGCTATACAGAAGTATTGGCACGTGTTTCCAGCACTTGCCTGGTAACAGTACAGCGCAATCGTTATTCGGTGCCATGCCATCTGGCGAACAGTAAAGTTGCTGTCCATCTATACCCAGACCGCATGGCCATTTATGCAGAGAGTACCATGGTAGCAAGTCACATACGATTGTATGAACGCGATCAAACCCGTTATGACTGGCAGCACTATATTCCGCTGATTGACCGCAAGCCAGGAGCACTGCGCAATGGCGCACCATTTGCGGATATGCCGTTGCCTTTACTCAAGCTGCAGTCCGAATTACGACGACGTGAGAGGCTCATGGGAGACCGCATCATGGCCACTGTGTTGGCTAATGTACCTGTACATGGTTTAGAAGCAGTACTGATTGCAATAGAACAAGTGCTATCTTCTGGTGCGCCCAGTGCTGAGCATATCCTCAATGTATTAACCCGACTCAAACCACCGGCCATTCCAGCACAAGTAGCCACCAGCCTGACGTTGCTTGAAGAACCGTTGGCGAATACAGCGCGCTACGACAGTTTGAATACAAAGGAGATCCACCATGTCTGACATCATCACCCAGCTTAAAGCGCTTAAATTACACGGCATGGCCGATAGCTATGCTGAACTTGTTAGCCAAGGTGCCCATGGCGCTACCGCGTCACTGGATTCCTCTGAATGGTTATTGCGACACTTAGTGGAAGCCGAATCTACCGACCGTGCCATACGCTCGATTGCTTATCAGATGCATACAGCTAGATTTCCTATCCATCGTAATCTAGATGGCTTTGAATTTGAGGAATCCAGTGTTGATGCTACTTTGATTGATCGACTCGCCACCATGAGCTTTACTAATGCCGCTGAGAACGTAGTCTTGGTTGGTGGTTCTGGCACAGGCAAATCGCATTTAGCCACGGCATTGGGCGTGATTGGCATTCAAACCTATGGCAAGCGTGTGCGTTTTTATTCTGTCGTGGAGTTAGTGAATAACTTGGAACACGAGAAAGCCGCTGGCAAACAAGGTAAGTTAGCGATGAGTTTGATGCAAATGGATCTGGTGATTCTTGATGAGCTGGGTTACTTGCCATTCTCTCAAGCAGGCGGAGCCTTGTTGTTTCATCTGCTATCACGCTTATATGAACGTACCAGTGTGATTATTACCACGAATTTAAGCTTCTCGGAATGGAGTAGCGTCTTTGGCGATGCCAAACTAACCACGGCTTTGCTGGATCGACTGACGCACCATTGCCATATTGTTGAAACAGGTAATGAGTCTTATCGATTCAAACACAGTAGTACGCAGGCTAAAAGTCGCATCAAGGCACGTGAGGCTGAGCGGAAGGAATTTGTAATACCGGAAAACGCAGACTTCTAATCAAGTATTAAAAAAGGAGCTTAAGACTTAGTCAGTTTGGTCGACTTATCCACAGCGGTGTAGTAATCTACACCTAATAAACGCCTGGTCAAAATTCAACGCGCACAGGGGGGGTGCGGCGTAAAACTTGGACTACTAGGAGGTAGTTCATGTTCTCATACGAAGACCGCATTCGAGCAATCAAACTTTATATCAAGCTTGGAAAACGCGTTGGTCCGACCATTCGAAAGTTGGGTTATCCGACGAAGAATGCACTCAAGAACTGGTATAGGGAATACGAACACAGCCGTGATTTGCAGGTGTGCTATGTCCGATCAAGGAGGAAGTATTCTGACGAACAGAAACAGGCGGCGGTTCAACATTATCAAGACCACGATCGCTGCATTGCTTCAACGATGAAGGCGCTGGGCTATCCCTGCCGCGCAACGCTCACTGCGTGGCTAGATGAACTGGACCCCGAAGTGCGCAAACGCATTGTCGGCAGGGCGGCATCCATGCAGCACCCGCTAGAATTCAAGAATACGGCAGTTATTGAACTGTGTACCAGGAAGACAAGTGCACAAGAAATTGCTAAAAAGTTAGCCGTGTGCAGGCCAACGCTGTATAACTGGAAGAATCAATTACTTGATGGCGAGGCTACTCCATCCATGAAACGACAGAATGAATCAAAGCCTGTTCCCGAGCAGACGGAATTGCAGCGGCAAGTCGAAACGCTTCAACGTGACATTCGGCGATTGCAACTTGAACACGACCTATTGAAGAAGGCCAATGAGCTGTTAAAAAAAGACATGGGCGTTGATCTGAAGCTTCTAAGCAACCGGGAGAAGTCGCTACTGGTTGACGCCCTGAAGCAAACTTATGTGCGGTCAGAGCTGCTTACCGAACTTAATCTCGCCCGCAGCTCCTACTTCTATCATCGGGCCCAACTACGGAGCGCTGACAAATATGCAGAGGTGCGTCTTGCCATCACCGAAATCTTTGAGTGCAATCACCGCTGCTACGGTTACAGGCGGATGCGAGCCGCTCTTAGCAGACGCCATGCGTTCATCTCGGAGAAGGTCGTACAACGCTTAATGAAACAGGAATGCTTGGTCGTTGCAGCCAACAAAAAGCGTCGGTACGGATCCTATTTAGGCGAAATTAGCCCCGCGCCAGAGAATCTCCTCAATCGAGACTTCCATGCTGCCGCCCCGAATGAGAAATGGCTTACCGACATCACGGAGTTCCAGATCCCTGCTGGAAAAGTATATCTCTCACCCATGATCGATTGTTTCGACGGCCTAGTGGTCAGCTGGACAATTGGCACGCGTCCAGACTCCAACTTGGTGAACACTATGCTGGAGTCTGCAATTGAGACGGTGACTGACATCGAAAACCGTCCTGTCATTCACTCCGATCGCGGTGCTCATTATCGCTGGCCTGGATGGCTCTCACGCATGCACGATGCGAGGCTGATTCGATCGATGTCGCGCAAAGGATGCTCACCCGACAATGCTGCCTGTGAGGGCTTCTTCGGACGGTTGAAAATGGAATTGTTCTACCCTCGAAACTGGGAGGCCACAACCATTGATCAATTCATTCAGGTTGTTGATTCCTACATCCGCTGGTATAACGAAAAGCGCATCAAGATTTCTCTTGGCTCACTGAGTCCCATCGAATACCGAGAGAGCCTTGGCTATGCAGTATAAATCAATCCAAGTTTTACGCCGCACCCCCAG
>JANYFV010000574.1 GCA_025359635.1 Undibacterium sp.
TCCTTGGTGCTGTTGATGAAGAAGTTGATGAATGCGTTGATGAATGAACTTTGCCGGCAGCCAGCCTTTGCGGCTAGCCTGATGCGACTAAATGATGGAATTTGTCCGTAAGCTGTCAGCAAACGGCGCGAACAACATGCACACAACGTGCTCTTACAAAGACTCAGGCTGCGCAAGTTTGATGCGCCGCAATATAGGCCGGGTCATGTTGCAAGGCCATAGACACTCAGTTATAGTAGTAGCCGAACCGAGTATCCGACAAATCTATGATCAACCTGAGGTCGAACCAACATGCTCGATAAATTTCTTTATCCTGGTTTGTGGCTCATGCGACAGTTACCGCTTGCCACCAAGCTTATCGTATTGGCGATAACATTCGTGGCACCGACCTTAGTTGTGCTTACCCACCAACTCCTTAGTAGTCAAATCGTCAGCACATTCACTCTGTGGTTTTGCGTCATTTGCATGGCTGCTGCGCTGTATCTTTTGTCCGCTTTCTATCGAAGCTTTAGCAAAGATTTATCTCAACTGACGCTGACCACAAATAAATTATCTCAGGGTGACTTGCGGGTGAATTTGATCATTGAAGGCAAGGATGAACTGAGTGCGCTGGCTTCCTCACTGGGCAAGATCGGCATGTCGATCTCAGCCACGGTTGCCAACGTCAGAAGTAATGCCGCATTTGTCGCCCATTCAGGAAAAAATCTCGCTGCAGGCAACCGCGAATTATCAGAGCGCACAGAGCAACAGGCATCCAATCTCGAACAGACTGCGGCCAGCGTAGAAGAATTATCGTCTACTGTTCAGGGCAATGCCAAGACTGCGGGTGAAGCCAATACCAAAGCCGCAAGCGTCAGGGATGTCGCAGACAAGGGCGCTGCCACCATGTTAAAAGCGGTTGCTTCGGTAGAGGCAATTCAACACAGCACCAAACGCATGGATGAAATTGTCGGAGTCATTGATGGCATTGCATTTCAGACGAATATCCTTGCGTTAAACGCTGCGGTAGAATCGGCCAGGGCAGGCGAATCGGGCCGTGGCTTTGCGGTAGTCGCCAGCGAAGTAAGATCATTGGCGCAGCGTTCGGCTGAGTCAGCGAAAGAAATTCGGCAACTGATCGGTGCTTCGTCGACGCTAGTTGCCAGCAGCGTCGACAATATCCGCGTTGCTGGCGGCAACATCACTGCAATCGTTGCTGGCATCCGCGACGTAGCGAGCAATATGTCGCAAATATCTGACTCCAGTTTGGAACAAAGCTCGGGCCTGGGCGAAATCACGATCGCCATGCGGCAACTCGATGAAATCACGCAACGCAATGCACAGATGGTTGAAAATGCCGTGACTCAGGCCAGCAATCTGGAGGAAAGAGCATCAACCTTGGTGCAGGCGGTTGCCATGTTTAAACTGCAGCAGGGTTCGCCGGAAGAAGCCATCGCCATGGTTAGACACGCCATGTCACAGCAAAAACGTAGCACCTCGATTGAGCAATTTTTACGCGAAATTAATACCAAAGCACATGGCTACTACGATCGCGACATGTATATATTTGTGCTTGATCATCAAGGTGCCTATGTTGCATTTGGTGGCAACCCGGCCAAGCTCGGCACCCGAGTCCAAGACATTGCAGGTATAGACGGCGCAGGCTTACTGTCGTCCATCTTCGCCCAGACAGAAGTGGAACCTGGCTGGGTAGAATATGACATCACCAACCCGGCGACCGGACAGGTGCAAGCAAAGATGTCGTATGTCACTGCGCTAGGGAATTTTGCACTGGGCTGTGGCGTGTATAAAAACTACGTTGCCAGTTAGCGCACACAAAATGTTTTAGGACTTACGCAAAATCGTTCCAGCTAGGCGTACCGCCGAAGACAGCAGACATCATTGCGCAGGCATCGATTACTGTGCCAATTCTTGGTGCCAAACTTGATGCGGAAGAGATAGTCAATCACCCAGAAATTTCTGCCAATTTGAGCGCTGCACTAGCTCTCATCAAGAGCCATTTACTGACTCTGAAAACCACGGCATAAACTACGCAGCGAGTTCTTGTTGTAACAGTTTGTGCAATTCTTCGAACGATGGTTTGCCCACGTAACGTTTGATGATGCGGCCTTGTTTATCAATGACAAAAGTGGTCGGCGTAGCTTTAACATCGCCAAAAGATTGCGCAAGTTTGCCTTGAAGATCGAGTACGACATGGAAGGGTAACTGGCGTGTCTCAGCATAATTCAAGACGAGATTCGGTGGGTCGTCACGCATGGCTACAGCGACAAATTCTAGTCCTTGCGAGTGATATTGATTGTAAGTAGCAACCATCTGCGGCATCTCGGCTACGCAGGTACTGCAAGTGGTCGCCCAAAAATTTACCATGAGCACTTTGCCACGCAGGCTTTGCGTACTGATTTTCTCCCCCTTAAGATTCATATAAGTGACATCAGGTGCGGTCTGGCGATTTGACAACGACAGATAAAACAACACGGACAAAGCAATCAACATGCTACCGGCAATGAATGCAAATATCATGAACTTACGCGGAGAAGAGGGTGCTAGCATAGTAATAACAGGACAATATTGAGTGCGCTATTATAAGATGAAAGGCGGATTCAAATAAAACCAAACTCCAGAGTTCAAACGCAATGCATCCCCTACCAAAAGAATCATGCTAAAAACCTTACGACAATTACCGAAAAGTATCTGGATACTGGGCTTTGTCAGCATGCTGACCGATATTTCATCCGAGATGATACATAGTCTGCTGCCGCTATTTATGGTCGGCACGCTGGGCGCATCCACCTTGACCGTAGGCGTCATCGAAGGTTTCTCTGAAGGCATGGCGATGGTGATCAAGGTGTTCTCTGGCAGCCTCAGTGATTATCTCGGCAAGCGCAAATGGCTGGCCGTTATCGGCTATGCAATGAGTGCCTTCACCAAGCCCCTGTTTGCCCTCGCGCCAAGTGTTGGTTTTATCTTCACGGCGCGACTGGCAGACCGCATAGGCAAAGGCATACGCGGCGCACCGCGTGATGCCTTAATCGCCGATATTACATCACCTGAATCACGCGGCGCAGCGTTTGGCTTGCGCCAGGCACTCGATACTGTGGGTGCATTTATTGGCCCTTTAATAGCAGTAGGCTTGATGCTGTTATGGGCGAATGATTTCAGAAAAATTTTTTGGGTCGCAGTGCTCCCGGCGATGCTGGCAGTGGCGCTATTAATGTTCGGTGTAGTAGAAACCGATCAACAAGGCAAACGCAAACCAGGTAACCCTGTCAGCAGACACAATTTACGCCGTTTAAGTTTCAATTACTGGTGGGTGGTAGTGGTTGGCGCCGTGTTCACCCTGGCACGATTTAGTGAAGCATTTTTAATCTTGCGCGCCCACCAAGTCGGCGTACCTGTCGCACTGGTGCCGCTGGTGATGGTGGCGATGAATGTAGTCTACGCTGCATGCGCTTACCCCTTCGGGCATTTATCCGACAAAGTCAATCGCGTGTATTTGCTGGCAGCCGGTTTGCTAGTCTTGATCATGGCGGATCTGGTGTTAGCCTACAGCACAAACTGGGGTGCACTGCTACTAGGCGTTGCCTTGTGGGGTGTGCACATGGGCATGACGCAAGGCTTGCTAGCAGCCATGGTCGCTGCCACCGCGCCAGCCGATTTACGCGGCACTGCATTTGGCATCTTCTACCTGATGAGCGGCATCGCCTTACTGACCGCCAGCACGGTGGCGGGCATGTTATGGGATAGCTATGGCGCAGCGTATACGTTTTATGCTGGAGCCGGGTTTTGTCTGCTGACTTTGATTGCCTTGCTGACTGCACCGCGCTTGCCGGATGAGAAGGTGGAGAAAACTGATGATGAATAGCCTACATCCCTGATAAATTCGCATGTATTTAAAGATGCACACCGTACTTTGCATAAATCTTTTCTATTGCGCCGTTTTTCTTCAGTTGTAAAATTGCCTTATCCAACTTAGGCAACCAAGCGTCTAATGTCGGTTTCACCCGCATACTCACATCGTAGCTACTGAGCACATCGCCAAGTTCAAAATAACGATATTCAGACACCTTAAAAATATTATATTGAGCAACTGCCTTGTTGATAATAATCTGGTCAAAACGCGATGCGTTCAACATTTTTAATAGCTGCGTTTCATCGACTGCATCACGTCGATCCAATTGACCATCTTCAATTAATTTCCGCAATTCTGGGTAGGCATAACCGCGCACCATACCAACGGTCTTACCCTTTAAGTCTTCGGGCTTTTTAACAAGAAACGCTTTGCCCGGGCTAAATGCCATCACATCAACAACCTTGCCAAATGGCACAGAAAACAAACCAGGCACCGCTTGGTTTTTTACCCACCCCGGATACACGCCAGGCTCGATATCAAGCACCCCATTATTAAACATTAAGCTAATTCTCGGATAGGGATAATATCGAATATTGAAAGTATCACCAGTGAGCTTACTTACCTCGTCAAGAATATCGCGATAAATACCAGATTTATCAGCCTCTATCATCATCGGTGGATAATTATAAAAACCAACTTCAAGTTTAGCCGCATACAAAGCATGCGAGCAACTGACGAGGCATAAGAAAATCATACTGAAAATTTTACTTTTCCAATGCATAATTTTTTCCTCTAATGAAATCAAGCTAGCCCGCACACTGCATTGACTTGAACCATGTTCATGAGCTGCGATTCAGGCTTAATTTTACTCTGAACAGCAAGTTAAGTTGGACTAAAACAGCGGTCTGCGTCAACCGTAACATGCAAAACGAATATCCTCTTTAATCTTAAGCCACAGGTAGCATTGAAGCACTCTACCCTGCACCTTACTCTGCCTTCCCCATCCCCTTAAACAAAGACCAAGCCATGCCTGCAAGTAACAACAAACCGCCTGCCAGCGCAGCCCATAGCCATAGTTTTCTATCTGACTTGGCGGATTTTTCTTTTTCGCTGAATTCAGCACTGGTCACAGGAGTGGCTACCGCGCTGACTATGTGTAGCGGTATCTCTACTGACGCAGCGTCCGCACTCACTGCTTTATCGGCTTGATAGCCGGGCACTAAGGTCGCCAATGCCAGCGCATTGCCCTGCTTCTCGTCAACTCCCCAACTTAAGCTAAACGGTGCTGAGCCTCGCCCGAGAAAAATCAGGCTGCGCGGCGTGCTGGCGATTTGTATGTTGGGGGCAAGCTGCCCGAGCATGTTGATTGGCCCTTGCGTTTGCAATCTTAGATGGGTGTAGATGCCACCATCCATAGATAGATTCTCTGAGCGCACTTCACCATTGCTTTGCGTTAAACGATAACTCACTGTTTGCGCCAATACTACCTGCGCGGCAACGGCATTTGCGGGCGGTTGGCGCTTGTGCCTTAGCACATACAAGGGATGATGACGGTACTGGTAGACATCCGCATTTTGCGGCGGTAATTGCCCGGAGACTGTGATGCTAGCCAAGGTATTTGGCTCGCTGAGATTGATGCGTATGCTGTCTAGCGGCGTCTTGGCTGGCAGCAGATAATCGCAGAAGTTTTCTGTGCAGTTTGTCGCCTTGATGGCATCTGACCATTGCAAGGGCGCCAGCATTTCATTCTGTTGCAGGCTGTCTATCGTGATCGATTTTATTGTGATCGCTGGCGCCGACTCTTGCCAGCGCAGACGCAGAAATTTGCCGTGATGACCGAAAAGATCGACCTTGAGTTTTTCTATTTTTCCACCTTGCCGTTTTAGCACAGCCAGTTGCTCATCACCGCTGATATTACGCCAGTGACTTAGGTCATCGCTGACATCAATACTTAAGGGGAAGAGGCCTTCTGCATTCTCGTCCACCTCGAAGCGCGCTTGCAGCACGCTGCCCTTAATCTGGCTGATGTCGACGATATTGTCGCTTTTGGCTTGCTTTGGCCTGGCGTTTTTTGTGCGTATACTCAGTAACGAGCCGTCGGCATTTTGTTTAAATTCCAGTGACAAATCGCTTTGCTCGGTGTCGCTACGATTGCCCTGTGCCTGAATCGGGTAAAACGCCACGTTACTGGAAATAATTTGCGGCTCGGCCACCTCATTATTCAGCCAGGCATGCGGCACCAGATTGCCGCTGGCATTGCGGATACGCACATCACGTAAATCGACATGGGCTGCGGTCGGGTAGATCGTTACTGGCAGATTCAAACGATAAAACGGGCCTGGTCCGACAACACTGATAGTGGTTTGTTGTACGACGTTTTTTGTCTCCAAAGCCAATACGACACGACTACTTTGCATCAGCAGTAGCGCCACGCTGAAGGCAATTATCCGGTATGACATATTCATACGGCCTCCAAGCTATCTTGATCCGCTTTAGTCAACGGGGCAGGCGCGATTTTCACTGGTACAGGTGCAAAATAACCGACGATCAGCAACAACACGCCGACGCCGATAAACGAAACAATGCGATACAAACCACCGCGATCTGCCAGTTCAACCACAAACAATTTGACGACCACAATACCCAACAACACCGCACCACCCGCCCACACCGTACGTGAGGCACGGCGATTGCCAAACAACATCGCAAGCACGCCCAAGGTGGCCCAGGTAATCGACAAAGCTGCCTGCGTGAGGCGAGAGTCAAATAACGCCGAGTCGTCCCATGCAACGCCGGCGAAATGATGGCAACTGCGCAGTACCATGCCGGTAATTAAGACCAAGCCCATTACTGCGCCAATTGCCTGCACTTTGTTTGCGGCAATTCTGACGTCAGAGTTTTCTGGCAACGCGCGCCACCATAACAGTAATGCGGCCAACACCAGCCACTGCCCTAACTCTAATGGATTCAGAAATGGCAAATAAGGCAAAGGCGCAGCATTGCCAGCACTGAGAATATTACTGACAAAACACCACGCCAGCAGGTACGCTGCCACGGGCGTGCACGCTGTCTCCAGATAGCTATAGCGGAATTCAGTCAGCGGCCAACGTTTGGCCAATAAGCTAGAACGCAACAACCAGAAACTGATCGCCGGCACCAGTACCCAACCGAGCAAAGCCCAGCTTGAAGTCTGGTCACCAAGGGTGTCAAAGCGCGCCTGGCATTCTCTTGCCGCCAATAATAGATAGAACCAAAACCCCAGCACATGCAGGAGATGGCGCTGCGCTTGCGAACACCAGCGCCCTTGCACGTGCAAGAGGCGCAGGTGCCAGATCAGTGCCAATGGCCAAAGCACCCAACCGAGATAAGCTGAAGGTAAAAATGGCACATGCGATCCGGCCACACCGAGATAAGTTGACATGAGCAATGCCGGCAAAGTGAACATGCTCGCCACACCCATCTGACGCCAGTTTCGCCAGCGTGCAATGACTGTCACTAACAGCGAGGTAATTAATACTATCGCGATGATCACAGCCGTTAAATATTCCGGCAAAAGGCGAAGTTCTAATACTCTGCTGCTTTCTACGCACCACGCAGTGAGCCACCAAAACAATCCCCAAACTACCGGCAGCCACAACGCGCTGGTTTGTGCACACCACGGGTTATACCAGCGCGTGGCTTTTTCTTGCTTGGGTTCGACCTTCTCATCTTTTGAAGGAAGACTGTCGAATAAGCGCTGCGCTTCCGCACGTATCCAATCACCGCTTAAGAAGGCCACTACACCAAATATTAACGGTGCAAAGAAACGTAAATGCGCAAATGGAGCCAAGATAATTGCAGGTAATTGATCGGCAATGCCCTCAGAACGGATTGGCATATCGACGGCATCAAACAAGCCGCGCTTAAAGATAAATAGCCCAACGGAAATCAACTGCAAAGCCCCTGCAGTACCGGCCAATGCCGTGTGTGACATGCGCAACCCCACCCATAGCACTAAGCACGATGTGAGCGGCCAGATCACAATCGCCTGTTGCAAACTGACCGTAAACAACATCGCGAGATGCAGCAAACCGGTGCCGACCACAACCGAAATTGAGTTGACGGTTGACCATGCCGGAGGCAAGCCATTTGCCAACGCTGTTTTGCGCGCCTGCGCCATGCTCCAGCCCGCGGTCAACAAAATACTTGCGGCGATCATTAAGGCGGCTAGCATCCCTTGCATTCCGCTGTCCAAGACCGCAGTCGCTGCCTTACCGACCTCGGCTGACACTGCTGGTGCGCTGTGCAGCGTGCTGATAAAACTAGCGGCTGCCAACGCTTGCAAACTTCCGACGATCGCCAACAATTGTTTCAAGCTAAACCGGCGTGCAACAAAATACGTGATCACCGACAAAACCGCAGTGGCCGCTGCCGCCATCGGCGGGGTGAACCACTGCCAAGGCAAAATCGTCAACGCCGCGATGCCTAACCAAGGCAGACATTTACCTGGTACGAATTCGGCATGAATATCTGAATCAAACTTGGCGCGCCTATGCTGACTCCACATCGCAAAGGCACTCAGTGCAAGTAAAACCGGGCCGATAGTTGAGCCTTGCAACAGCGCTCCCTCAGGTGCCACGTTGATCGTAATCGCATGCAGCAATTTATAGCTGGCGCCGACTAAGACGATATAAGCAAAAGCACGTGCATAAGGCCTTTGCTGGCGCACACCCAACCAATACATTCCAGCACCTTCAACCGCCCATGCCGAACAAGTCCAGACACCTTCCAAGCCCAGCGGAATCGCCAAAGTGGCGAAGATTACACCGACAATCGCATACGCTTCTGCCAGCAATGCCAGGCCTTTGCGTTCACGCGAAAAAATCAGCCGCGCCAAAATTAAATAAAATGCGGCAACCGCCATCGCAGAAAAAGCCGGGCCAAATTCCCATTGTTTGCTCAAAATATATTGCAAACCAAAAGCCGTAATCGGCGTGCCGAACACCAAGGCGCTATCAACTCGGCCGACCTGCGCCAGTGCCACACCCGCTTGTTGCGCCAGGCTACCAGAACTATCGATACCGCTCTTGGCATCGAGCAAAGTACGGCGAGCAAAGAACACGCCAGTCGCGGTGAACAGCAAGAAAAATAAAACCAAAAAGGCCTGCACCGGCGCATATTGCGCATCGGTGTAATGTTGGTTGGCCCAGCCGCTAGCCAACGTGAACGTGCCAACAAAACCGATCACATTCAAGATACGCCAGGCGTTAAACCACGCCACCAGAACGATACCTAGGTCGAGTATGCTCAGATAAGTAAACAAACCCATCATGTGATTGCCGCCGGTAGCAGTCAATATCGGTGTGGCGAATCCTTCGAGCGCAGCGATGATCGCCAGTGCCGGTGCTTTTTGCAAAATCGCTAAAGCTGCACCCAATAAAGACACGACAAACATAAACGCAAAGCCCATCTCGCTAGGGATCAACGCGTGCATTTTCATCGCAGAGAGTGTGGTTAAATAAAATACCCCGATGCCCATGCCCTGCATGATCAAGGCGTAATCAGCACGGCGCCGGCGCAAGAACCAACCCAAAGCCAGCAAACCCGCACCAACTAAAGCCACGCTGGCATAACGTAATTCAATCGGTACCGTCACGCGCTCGGCGGTGTAGCGCAAAAGAAAGGCCAAGCCGAGAAATAGAATCAGTACGCCCATCTTGACTAAGGTATTGCCACCGTAGATAAGATTTCTGATCGGCGTTGGCAGCCGGTCTTTGAAAGGAATAACTGGCTCTGGCGGTTTTGGTGCCGGTCTAGGTTTGCCTTGTGGTGCGTGTGTTGTGGGTGCAGCGGCTTGAACGGGAGGAATAACAGCGGGAATTGGCTTAATCACTTCGGTCATTAATTCAGGTGTTTTCTGAGCTGCAACAACCAGCACTGGATCAAGTGCTTTCGTCGCTGGCATCACAGAAACTAGGATTATTTCCTTCGGCGTTGAAAGCGGCTCAGCTATATTAACTTCAGGCTTCGTTACGGCCGCAGGTGCCGGTGTCTGAGCAGTTTCATTGAGCTTGGATTCAGGCAGCGCCGCACCCGCAACTATGCGCTGTGCCAATTGACGTTCGACCGAACTTAAGCGCGACTCAAGCAGTGCAATTTTTTGGCGCAACTCACCCATGGCTGGGCTATCGATTTCTGACGCCACATTCAGCTTAGAATGACCAGCCTGATGAGCTTTCTGCTCGCGCCCGGATTTGCTTAATTGATGACCAACTACGCCACCAAGCACAGCAAACAGAAATGCTGCCGGAGCCGACCCGGTTACAGCACCAATGATCAAACCTATGATTACGCCAAGAAACCCCATACCAGCCCCTAAGTATCAACATGAAGCTCGGATAGTAAACCAAGAATTGTGTCTTTCCTACAATTTTTGAAAATAGAATCGAGGTAGCGATACATGCTACTTTGGGTGATGGATTCACGCGCTTTGGAAGTATAGAGCGTCAAGCT
>JANYFV010000580.1 GCA_025359635.1 Undibacterium sp.
GAGCGCCGTCAACAAAGCGAGGCGCAACACGCAACTGACGTTGCAGCGCCGCAGATACGCGTGATCGTGGATGGCCAGTCGCAGACCTTGGATGTCAATCATGTACGTGCGCTGATTATCGCCGCTTGCGTTGGACTCGATAAATTGGCCGACCCGGAAGCGATCCTGGCTGAGACTTTGAAAAATCTGTACGACGGCGTACCGGTTGAAGAATTGCACAAGTCGGCGATATTGGCGGCGCGCGCCTTAATGGAAAAAGAGCCAGCGTACAGTCAGGTCACAGCGCGCTTACTGTTACATACAGTCCGCAAAGAAGTCTTCGGCAAAGAAGTGGCGCAGCAAGATGCGGCCGCAGAATATCTGGATTACTTTCCTAAGTTTATCAAAAAAGGCATAGAGGCAGAATTGCTCGATGCTAAGTTAGGCCAGTTTGATTTGAAAAAATTAGCTGATGCTCTGGTCGCAGACCGTGATTTACAGTTTGGTTATATCGGTTTGCAAACTTTGTACGACCGTTACTTTCTGCACATTCGCGATACGCGTATCGAAATGCCACAGGCTTTCTATATGCGCGTGGCGATGGGCCTGGCCTTAAATGAGATCAACCGTGAAGCGCGTGCGATTGAATTTTATAACTTGCTGTCCAGTTTTGACTTCATGAGCTCGACGCCTACGCTATTTAATAGTGGCACACAGCGTTCGCAATTATCCTCATGCTATCTGACTACGGTAGCAGATGACCTGGATGGCATCTACGAAGCGATTAAGGAAAACGCCTTGTTGGCAAAATACGCTGGCGGTTTGGGTAACGACTGGACGCCAGTGCGCTCGCTCGGTGCACATATTAAAGGGACTAATGGTAAATCCCAGGGTGTCGTGCCGTTCTTGAAAGTCGTCAACGACACCGCCGTTGCGGTCAATCAGGGCGGCAAACGCAAAGGCGCGGTCTGCGCTTACCTCGAAACCTGGCACATGGATATCGAAGAGTTCCTCGATCTGCGCAAAAATACTGGCGATGACCGTCGCCGCACGCACGACATGAATACCGCTAACTGGATTCCCGATCTGTTCATGAAACGCGTGATGGAGAAAGGCGACTGGACTTTGTTCTCGCCATCTGATGTTCCAGATCTGCACGACAAGTATGGCAAAGCGTTTGAGCTGGCCTATACCGGCTATGAAGCCAAGGCAGTCAGCGGAGAATTGCGCCTGTCGAAGAAAATCCCTGCGCTCGATTTGTGGCGCAAGATGCTGTCGATGTTGTTTGAAACCGGCCATCCTTGGATCACATTTAAAGATCCATGCAATATTCGTTCGCCACAGCAGCACGTAGGCGTGGTCCACAGTTCAAATCTGTGTACTGAAATTACCCTGAATACTAACGATAGCGAGATCGCAGTTTGTAATTTAGGTTCGGTGAATTTGCCGGCGCACATGAAGAATGGCAAGCTCGATCATATTAAATTGAAAAAAACCATCAGTATTGCGATGCGCATGCTTGATAACGTGATCGACATTAACTACTATGCAGTGAAGAAAGCGCGTGACTCGAATTTGCGTCACCGTCCGGTTGGTCTGGGTATCATGGGTTTTCAAGATTGTCTGCACATGATGCGTGTGCCTTATGCCTCGATGGACGCAGTGCAGTTTGCCGATACGTCGATGGAAGCGGTTTGTTATTACGCCTACCTGGCCTCGACTGATCTGGCCGAAGAGCGCGGTCGCTATAGTTCATATCGCGGCTCTTTGTGGGACAGAGGTATCTTGCCGCAAGATTCCGTCAAGTTGCTGGCGGAGGAGCGTGGCGGTTATCTGGAAGTCGATAGTTCTGAATCTATGGATTGGACAGTCGTGCGTGAACGGATCAAACAGTTTGGTATGCGTAACTCCAATTGCGTGGCGATTGCGCCGACCGCAACGATCTCTAATATCATTGGGGTGGCGGCTTGTATTGAACCGACCTACCAGAACCTGTACGTGAAATCGAATCTCTCTGGTGAGTTTACTGAAATCAATGAACACTTGGTGCGTGATTTAAAACAGCGCGGTTTGTGGGATGAAGTCATGATTTCTGACCTGAAATATTTTGACGGTAGCCTGGCGAAGATCGATCGTATTCCCCAAGATCTACGCGAACTGTATGCCACCGCCTTTGAAGTCAGCCCATCCTGGTTGGTAGAAGCTGCGTCGCGTCGCCAAAAATGGATAGATCAGGCGCAGTCGCTCAATATCTATATGGCAGGCGCATCCGGTAAAAAGCTCGACGAGACCTACAAGCTGGCGTGGTTGCGTGGCCTGAAAACCACATACTACCTGCGCACCATGGGTGCTACCCATACCGAAAAATCCACCAGCAAAACTGGTGCCTTGAATGCGGTTGGGGTGGACGGCGGCAATGGTGGTGTGGCTGCGGCGGCACCGGAAGCGGACGGCGCGGCGTGTTATCTGCGTCCTGGCGATGCCGGGTTTGAAGAGTGCGAAGCTTGCCAATAAAAGCTAATTAATGAGCGTGTATGGAGCAGTGGGTGCTCCACGTCAAACAAACATAAAAATAAGTAAGGAATAAATATGCTTTCTTGGGATGATGAAGTTGCCCCCGCCGCACCAGCAGCACGAGCTGTCCAGCAAGCACAATTTGATAGTCTGGAACTGCGCCTGCAAACGCAGGAAACGGTTTTCGCGCCAGCATTGGTCGTGAAGTCTGATGAAGTGGCGCCTGAAGTCGTGGCGCGCCGTGTCAACGCGGCCGACAAGCGCATCATTAATGGCCAGACTGATGTCAATCAACTGGTGCCTTTCAAATATAAATGGGCCTGGGATAAATATCTGGCGGGTTGCGCCAATCACTGGATGCCGCAAGAAATCAATATGCAGCGTGATATTGAATTATGGAAAAGTCCAAATGGCCTGACCGAAGATGAGCGCCGTTTAGTCAAACGCAATCTGGGTTTCTTTGTTACGGCCGATTCTTTGGCCGCAAATAATATTGTGCTCGGTACTTACCGCCACATCACTGCGCCGGAATGTCGTCAGTATTTATTGCGTCAGGCA
>JANYFV010000585.1 GCA_025359635.1 Undibacterium sp.
TTTTGATTCAGCGGATGAATGCGTTCGCGATAAATCCAGCAACGTACATGCTCCGCGTTTTCAGCTACAAAATAATCTCGCGTCACCAATTGCCCATTCCACCAGCCAGCTTCAATCCGCTCTGCCGGCGACATGAGTTTAAGCGCGCCGCCATAACATGGGCGATGCTGATGCACCTTCAATGGCAAGGCTTGTGCTAACAGCCAGGCGGGCCTATCCATCGCCTGTGGCAGGTTTGAGCCAGGTGAAAGTTTGCGCTTGTGCGCAACATCACTCATGACAGAGACCCAGGTATTGGCAACTTCAGGCCGATGATCCATTTGCGGTGCGGCCTGCAAGACATTCTCCGCCCCTAATCTGGCGACCAGTATTTCTAATAAGCGGTGCTGCTCTTCTTTGCTGCCACCAGGCTCGGGGAATAATGAAGCGCTAGGCGCTTGCATCACCTCCACCTGCATCGCATGCAGACGTATCACAATCACTGGCGCATCTAGTTTGAGTTGTGCCAGACGTTCTTTTAATAGCCGCGACAAATGTTCTTCGCGCCAAGTGGATTCAGCCAGTTTGATTTCCAACAAGGTCGGGGCGATGGCCTGGCGCCCACGTTCATGTTCCAGCTGTAATTGAAACTTCGTGATAGCCAATTGCTTGCTGTTGAGCCAGCCACAAAGCTGCAGCAATAAAATACGGGCAAAACCAAGAATGGCATCAGCGTGTTCTATCCTGTCGGGCAGCTCGGCCCGGCCGTTAAATTCTGGCGGCGCTTCCAGCCATTGATATAGTTCCGTCGCCACACCATAGGCGCAATCCATACTGTGCAAGAGCGCTTTGCCACAACGCCTTTGCAAGCCAGCACGTGGGAGTTGCCTTAACGCGCCAAGCTGATGGCAACCTATGCCTTGCAACCATTCTAGCCATGGTTTAGCTGCCGGCAGCAGGCTGACAGCCAAGCGATCAAGATGACGTGGCAATTTATGCAGACTAAGACAATACTTACCTGAGCGTGTAGCAGACCTCACTGTCGCATTCATCGCCACTGCGTGCGCAAACAAGCATGCACCACGTGCAGTTGCGGCACACCCCAGGGTGGCGTGCATGCCCAGCGTCGCCATGGTTTTCATCACATGACGACATAAGCGGCGCACCCCGCCAAACAAACGCAAGCTGGCACCCACATTGATTAAAATACTAGCTTGCTCCACCACCACAACTTGAGGTGAATACTGCAATAAAGTCAGTGCGGCGGTATGTAAAACGGCACTTTCACGCTCGCTATCGCGTTGCCTGATTTGTGCATCGGGCAACAACATTTGTACACTCGAAGCACGCATACCCAGCTGCACGCCGGCGGCTTGTGCAAAAGCAGAAAGCGCGACAACACGATTTTTATCCAGCACCACCGTACCAATGTCAGCTAACCAATTCGGACGAAACGCGTCTATGGAAAGTTGCGGCATGTGCACGGCTAGCCAGAGTCGCGGTACTGTTACCGGTGACTGTGATGGGTTGAGGGTCGACATGATCTATGTGTTGATCTAAATAAGTATTGCCGTGAGAGTACATCGATGAGAGCAAGGGCAAACGGATCAGTAAAGGCGTGTGCTGCTGAGCACCGCGCCGCTTAATAAATTCAATCTGCAAGCCTGTGACTACTGCGCTTAACTTCAATCGCAACGGCGCCGGCGAGGGGCTTTGCGCATATTCAGGTGGCCGCATCATAAAAAATAAAGTGCGCCCGCTCTGCGCCGCCAGATGCAGCCGTCGCAAAGACTCTGTCTTCACCTGGCTTTGCCAGAACAGCAGGGCAGCGCAACTGCCGCTGCGCAAAATTTGCTCGGCCGTCCATAAGGCGTCGGCATGCTTATTACAGCGTATCCATAACAATCGAGATAAATCCAAACCCAGTTCGGATAAGGCAAGTGCCTGCGGCGGATGGGGCGCTTGCAGAAAAATGATATGACCTTGCTTTAAGCTAGCCAGCGCCGCGTGCAATAAACTCAGTTCGGCTGTGCCCTGGTGTTGAATCAGTATTTCAGTCAATGCCCCGCCAGGCCAGCCAGCGCCAGGCAATTCTGCTGCCAAGGCAGCGTGACCGCTGGCCACATACTCACCGGTACCACGGGCAAGCTGAGAGGCACGCCATAGGGAAGGGTGTATCGTTTCTGGAGCGATGGATGAGCTGAAAGTCATAAAGAGAGGAAAAAGTAAAACAGCTGTATGCAAATACAGTATATTATCTTCTTCAGGCAATTTCAAAGGTTTAAAGCGATTAATTAAATACTTTTGAAATTAATTAAATACTGATTGCATATACAGTATTTTGTGTTAAAGTGCGGTTCATGCACTTGGCAGCATGCACAGAAGATAAATCGAATATTTTTTGAAAATGAGTTCGATTTACAAGATTGATTAAATTAATTAACCAATAGGAAGATTGAATAAAATGGCAAATCTCGAACACTCATTTGACGGTCGTTTCATCAGACAATATGCACCAACAACTTTCTCTATGCGTTTTGGTCGACGTGAAATTTTTGTCTGCCGCGATTCCAGACAACGCTATTACAGCGTCAATCCAGTACTCGATTGCTCAACAGGTATCCAGGCCGGTCACTTAGAAGTTTTATTGTTTCGCAAATGGCTGATTATTTTCTCTAAGGCTAAGTGGTAAAAATACGTTTCAATTGAGGCATTCTTTAAAAGCTGAAATCAATTATGCAAACACGACAGTTAAGTCAATCCAACGTTAATGATTTTGATTTTTTCATCGGCAGTTGGCACGTTGCGCATCGTCGCCTTAAAGCTAGGCTGGTTGGCAGTACAGAATGGGTAAGTTTTGCCGGCTCCACCGTGATGCACAAAGTGCTCGGTGGTCTCGGCAACATGGATGACAATGTCCTTGAATTGCCAGGTGATCCATACCGCGCAGTGACCTTGCGTAGCTTTAATCCTGATACGCATCAATGGTCAATCTGGTGGCTAGATGGCAGGTATCCGGGTACTCTTGATACTCCGGTAGTCGGCGGCTTCGAGAAACATGTAGGGACGTTTTATGCCGACGATACCTTGGCCGGAAAACCAATTCGGGTAAGATTTCTCTGGACCATGCCACAGCATGATCAACCGCGCTGGGAGCAAGCATTTTCCCCTGACGGTGGAGAAACTTGGGAGGTGAATTGGATAATGGATTTCACCCGGAGCGCGTGAATGTGGCAATGCAGGGTAGCGCAAAAAATGAACACTGTGCCAGCCGCGATTGAGGCAAGTATCGCTGTCGTTCTTCGTTCATTTCTATTTTCTCTATTTATTGCCCCCCAATCGAACCGCGATGAGAAAATCACTACTTCAACAGTGCTAAGAACGACGCAAGGCAAGTGCTCCAGCATAGCCTTGCGGTAAATTCAGTTGATGCACAATACATTTTTTTAAAACCGGCTCTAGCTCCGGCGACCATTCGGTCAATGCACGCTGGCAGCATTTAAGTTTGGCTTCAAAATTCGCCCATTCAAGTGAAAAACACGCAGCCTGAGACGATGCAGGTGCCTTGGCTATTTCTGCTGCCACTTGCGCCCCTAGATAAAGTTCAGCAATAGCTTGCCATTCAATCTGAGTATCAATCAACACCAGATCGACACCGACGCCCCCATCAAGGTAAATAGCCGCAATCGATAAGCCATGCTCGTGGCTGAGTGAAATGCCAATCTGCCTCTCTGGCATGGAACGGCATAGGTTTCTTCTTGGAGCTTGGCCTGGTGTGTGTGTCAGATCAATATCTTCGGGCGCACACGCTAAAAAAGTACTCAGCACGTCAGTGAGTGCAGCACGAAGCTGCATTCGCGCTTGTGCTCTGTGTGTTTCGTGCGAGACAGTTTCGCCCGATGTGATTTGTGTTGAAATGCTCACTACTGCCAGGCTATGTTCCTTCAATGCTTGCAGCGCCAGCGCACGATTTTCTGGCCAGGAATGCACAGGGTGGCGCGACATTTTTTTAGCCTTGGGCAATCGCTGCAGGGCAACCGCGCCAGCTTGATTTCGGCGGAATAAATTCACCTTTCATTACTAGGGTCAGTGCACCGAGCTTGGCATCATCACCCACCACTGAGCTATACAAGACCGCACTACGTGGCCCCATATACACGCGCTCGCCAATCTTGACGTGATCGATTTTCATGACACGATCTTCGAAAAGATGTGTTTGAGGACAGGCTAAAGCATTCACCTCACTATGCGCACCGAT
>JANYFV010000591.1 GCA_025359635.1 Undibacterium sp.
TTGTGGCAAGCGAAACTATTGCTTGCTGTTAGTCAGTTTTATTATATCGCTGCGGAGTTGCTCGATATTTAAGCGGCCTAAATAACTTTTTAACAAGATCCCATCCGGTGAAATAAGGACGGTAAACGGCAAACCCGCTGCTTGATTTCCAAGTTGGCGCGACAGATCTGTACCTTCCATCCCAGCCGCAAATAGCGGGTAACTGATCTGATATTTTTGCGCGAATTCGACAATATTGCTTGGACTGTCGATGCCTAATCCTATCAATTGGATATTGCTTTTCGATAAGTTTTTTTGCAAGTCAGATAATTCCGGCATTTCTTGAACGCAAGGTGCGCACCACGTTGCCCAAAAATTAACAAGGAGAAATTTTCCTTGCCATTGAGATAATTTTTGTAACTTCCCTTGGCTGTCAGTTAAAGAAAGTGCAGTGAGTTGTTGCACGGCACTGTTTTTAGCGGGTTGCGGGCTGATTTGTCTATTGCCAACGTAAATGCCTATGACAGCACATAAGATGCCAATAAAAAGAGCAATAGTAAGGAAGCGTTTATTCATTTTTTAATATTTATGATGAGAGACGACTTAGACGCTATTTTTATTCGAGTTTTCAACTAAATCACTTTGTGCTATCAGTTGCAATACTGCAACCAGATTCGCCCGGTCGGCGCGTGGGCTCGCGCGTAGATCGTCATGATTATGGATAAGTAAGTGCACACCTTCATTTTGAAACATGAAGCTCAGCGTTTCCATGGCTTCGCGACGTTTATTCAGACTCTCAGAAACTTCATACTGAATGTCCAAATTAAGTAAGAAGATGGCAACCTCTTTGCTATTGTCTGTATATAAATGCAGGTGGATATCCGAATGCTTACTGGCTGTGCCATTCAGAACTGCCCCGATCAGGTATGGGTTGAATTTGTCCAATTTTTGCATGAGCTCAACCGCAAGTTTCCTCAGGTGTAATAGGCGTTGGGGCTGGCTGTCGCTAAAAAACAGCGCGTTGTATTCACGTACCTCTGACTCTACCTGGCTATTGTCCGGCAGGATATCGCCCTTGATTTTTTGATTGCCCAAGAGTTGTTTGGCAGCACGGCGCTTGGCGGAACCGTAATCGGCACCATCTTCGGCAATCATGCGGGCGGCTAAGGCGGCAATTTCAGCGCGTAGCGCTTCGGCTTCGGTTGGAGTGGAAATCATCATTTGAGCATCATAACGCATACTGCACTGGTGCGTCTGTCAGGTAGAATTGCGGGATTCTGAAATTAAGCTGAATTTCCGACACAAAATAAGCTCACTTATGCACATTCATATATTAGGTATTTGCGGCACTTTTATGGGCGGTCTGGCCGTGTTGGCCAAAGAGGCGGGTCATCAGGTGACTGGCTGTGACGCCAATGTCTATCCGCCGATGAGCACGCAATTGCAGGCGCAAGGGATACAGTTAACCGAGGGATTCGACCCGGCACAGATCAATCTCAAGCCGGATCTGTTCGTGATCGGAAATGTAGTCTCACGCGGAAATCCTCTAATGGAAGAAATCCTGAATCGTGGCCTGCCATATATTTCTGGCCCGCAATGGATGGGCGAACACATTTTGCAAAACAAATGGGTTTTGGCGGTGGCGGGCACACATGGTAAAACCACAACTAGCGCGATGTTGGCTTGGATACTGGAATTTGCCGGTTACTCACCAGGTTTCCTGATCGGCGGCGTACCCTTGAATTTTGACGTTTCTGCGCGCCTATCTGGTGCTCAACCCTCTGATTTTTTCGTGATTGAGGCCGACGAATACGATACGGCGTTTTTCGATAAGCGCAGCAAATTTGTCCACTATCACGCAAAAACTGCGATCTTGAATAATCTGGAATACGATCATGCGGATATTTTTCCGGATATTACTGCGATTGAGACGCAGTTTCATCACCTGGTGAGAACCGTACCCGGTGTCGGTCGCTTGATTGTGAATGGCGAAGAAGCTTCACTGCAAAGAGTCATGCAGCGTGGTTGCTGGTGTGAGAGAGAGTTTTTTGGCACAGGAGCAGTGTCGGACGATTGCGCGTGGACTCTATCTCTACAGGATGGCGAAGACTTCGATATTTTTTTCAACGGCGAGTTGCAGGGAACCGTGTCCTGGGATTTGAATGGTGCACACAATAGAATGAATGCGCTGGCTGCGATTGCGGCGGCCAGGCATGTCGGTGTGCTGCCTGCAGTGGCCATCGAAGCCTTGGCACAATTTGTTAACGTGAAGCGGCGCATGGAAGTGCGCGGGGTAGTCGCTGGCGTCACGGTGCTGGATGACTTTGCCCATCACCCGACAGCAATTGCGACGACTGTTGAAGGTTTGCGCAGAAAAGTCGGTAGCGCGCGTATCCTGGCAGTACTCGAGCCGCGCTCGAATACCATGAAGCTAGGCGCGATGAAAGCTGCCCTGCCAGAAAGCCTGGCATTAGCTGATCAGGTTTTTGTCTACGGCGCCAAGGGCGGTAAAGATGTGGTGGGCTGGGATCTGGCAGAAACTTTTGCACCGCTGGGCGACAAAGTGAGCACGATTGACGATATGCAAGCCCTGGTCGATGTGATCGTCAGTGCAGCCCGTGCCGGTGACCATATTCTGGTGATGAGCAATGGCGGCTTCGGCGGTGTGCATGAAAAGCTGCTGGCTGCACTGGCATCTAAATTAGAAGCGCACGCATGATTTTGTATCTGCATGGCTTCCGTTCATCGCCGCAATCCTTTAAAGCGCAACAGATGGCTCAACATTTGGCCACATTGGGTCGAGCTGAAGAATATCTCTGCCCGCAATTACCGGCCTCGCCATTGCTGGCGATAACTTTGCTTGAAGGTTTGATGCAAACTACGCCAGCCCATGAAATAACTTTGATAGGTTCGTCTTTAGGTGGCTACTACGCCAATTATCTGGCAGAGAAGTTTGGCTGCAAGGCGATTTTGCTCAATCCGGCGGTGCAAGTTCCACGTGAACTCGCCAAGTATGTCGGCGTGACGACGGCGTATCACAGTGATGAAGTATTCGAATTTAAAGAGCAGCATGTGGCTGAGTTGGATGCCTACTCTGTCGCCGCGATTACGCGTCCTGAGCGATATTTCTTGCTGGCGGCAACCGGTGACGAGGTGTTGGATTGGCGCGACATGGTTGCGCATTATCCAGCGGCAAAACAAATCGTCATACAGGGTAGTGATCATGGCATGGCAGATTTCACTGCATATCTGGATCAGATCATGGCGTTCATTTGTTTGGAACAGAATGTTGATTAAATCCTTGCCACATTTTTCTGCCGTCGCAAAATGGTACGATCATGTGAATGCCGTGCATGCCTCGCCGGTGATGGCAAACTGGCTTACACATCGCGCATCGCTGACGGCAAGATTGGTTGCGCGTTGCCGGCAATTTCGTGTGCAGCGCTTGCACCAAGGATTGTCGATTTGTCTCGAAGATGAATTTGCTGCAATAGGTTTGCGGCGGCAAGAGAAAGTGGTGGAGCGTGAAGTCCTGTTGCGTTGTGACGAGCGCGCCGTGGTGTACGCACATACTGTCGTTCCGACTTCGGCAAATGCGACACAATGGCCCTTGTTTGCAGCGCTAGGCGAAAAATCACTAGGCACCACATTATTTAGTGATCCGTTAGTGGAGCGAGGGAAATTGAGTTACGCGAAGTTGCGCCATACCCATCCGCTAATGAAAAGAATCGCAGCACTACAGGTGTTGGATGAGCCGGTTAATTATTTATATGCCCGCCGTTCGGTGTTTAAACGCAAAGGCGGTTGCCTGCTAGTCACTGAAGTATTTTTACCCGGGATCGGGCAATTGTAAGCAGTAAAAAATTTGTAGTTAATACCTCAATTTAGTACGTCAATTTAGTTCGTACGTGATAGAAAAGAAGCATTGCATGAATTTATTTTTTGAAGAATCTGGTGATTTTAAAGCTGGTAGCATGATGTCCCAGGTGGGCGAGGCGTATCAGGTTGAACTCGCCAGTGGTAAGCGTAGCAAAATCAAGCTTAAAGACGTTCTGTTGCAGTTTACTTCGCCCGATCCAGTGAGTCTGATGGAGCAGGCCAAAGTAATGGCAGCTGAAATTGATCTGGCATTTTTATGGGAAGTGGCCGGAGAAGAAGAGTTTGGTTTCGCTGAACTCGGCACGGAATATTTTGGTCACGCACCACATGCAGTCGAGGCGGCGGGTTTGATTTTAGCGCTGCATACTGCACCGGTGTATTTCTATAAAAAAGGTCGTGGTCGGTATAAGGCTGCGCCAGAAGCATCGTTGAAAGCGGCGTTGGCCGGCATTGAAAAGAAAAAACAACAAGCTGTCATTCAGGCTGGTTATGTAGAACAACTCAAACAAAATCAATTGCCAGAGCAGCTCAGGGCTTTGGCTTTGCAACTTTTGTTTAAGCCAGAAAAAAACAGTATTGAGTATAAAGCCCTGGTAGAAGCATGTGATGCAATGCAAACTTCAGCGCCGCGATTGATGTTAGCCAATGGCGGGTTGGCCAGTGCCAAGGATCTTCATCTATCGAAATTTTTGTTCGAGAATTTTCCCAAAGGTTTGGCTTTTCCAACCGTGGCAATTCCGTCTTTGCCAGATAATCTGCCGATTGCCAATGTGCAGGCTTTTTCTATCGATGACGTGACCACGACGGAAATTGATGACGCGTTTTCGGTCGTCAAACTGGCGGACAATACAGTACAAGTTGGTATCCATATTGCAGCGCCGACTTTGGGTATCAAACGCGGTGATGCGCTTGACATGATCGCCCGCTCGCGCATGTCAACGGTGTATATGCCTGGCGATAAGATCACTATGTTGCCCGATGAATTGGTTGAGACTTATACCTTGGGCGCAGGGCAAACGCGGCCCGCTTTATCCTTGTACGTCACCTTAAATACCGAAGACTGGTCAGTCATTTCCACCGAGAGCAAAGTGGAAGCGGTGCCGATGTCGGCCAATCTACGTCATAACGATCTCGATGCACTAGTCACTGAAGAAAACCTCGCCAACGATGCGGGTGAATATCAGCACAAGGCTGATATCGCTGTCATCTGGCAATGGGCGCAGGCGCTGGAAAAAACACGGATGGCCAAGCGTGAGAGTTTTGGTTTGAAAGCAGAGCAGACCAATCGTGTTGACTTCAATTTTTATGTCGAAGACGATGTAGTGTCCGTGGTACGTCGCAAGCGTGGTGCACCGCTCGATAAAATGGTCGCCGAGCTGATGATTTTTGCCAATAGCACTTGGGGGAAATTCATGGCCGATCATGGTATTCCGGGCATCTATCGTGCGCAGGGTGGCGGCTCTGGCGGATGGGCGGCAAAGATGCAAGTACGCATGGTGACACACGCGGCGCCGCATCAAGGCTTGGGCGTAGATCAATATGCCTGGAGTACTTCACCATTGCGCCGCTACACTGATCTGGTGAATCAATGGCAGATTATCGCCTGCATAGAGCATGGCATCACAGCGCCTTTAGTCGCGCCATTTAAACCAAAAGATGCCGATCTGTTTGCGATCGTCTCTGGTTTTGAGGCGGCCTATTCTGCGTATGCCGACTTTCAAAATAATATGGAACGCTACTGGTGCTTGCGTTGGTTGGGACAAGAAAATGCACGTCAGGTCGAGGCCGTGGTGCTGAAAGATGAAGTCTTGCGTCTTGTGGATATTCCGTTAATCATCCGGCTTCCGGGTATGCCACAAGTGGCACGCGGTGCTCAGGTTAAGTTGGATATCTTGCGTTGGGATGAAGTCGATCTGAGCGTAGAAGCGCGTTTGCTGGAAATGTTGACGACGCTCACCGATGAGGACATTGATGAGGACATTGGGGAGGAAAATAGTGATGAAGAGGCCACAAGCGACACTAAACTAGAAGTGAAGATTGACGGTCCTGAAGAAATGCCCGATGCTGACAATGGCGTGCTTACCCCAAGCGCTGAATAAGTGATTTATTTCCCCAATATTCAACATAGAGTCCCAAATTTGTGAAATCCATTTTTGATAACTTGATATTAAGCACGGCCATCGCCATTTCCGTGATGCTGCATGGGATCGTCTTGTTACTGCATTTCGTCGCACCGAGAACGGTAGAAACACCCGCTGCAGATCCAGGGCTGGAAGTGATTTTGGTGAATGCCAAACACGATAAAAAGCCCATCAAGGCACAGGCACTGGCGCAGGCTGATCTGGATGGTGGCGGGGCAAATGACGAAGGACGATCCAAGTCACCTTTGCCGGATATGCGTAAAACAGAAAATGGCGAAAACATCACGGTCGCTAAAAAGAAAATTGAAGTACTGGAAGAGCATCAAAGAAAACTGATGGATCAGTTTCGTAAAAAAACAGCTTTCTCTTCGCAGCAAACCAACGAAAAAAATCAATTCGATGAGAATCAACCCAACAGTAATGGGCAAGATAGGAACGACAGTAATCAGGCGCTAGCCCGTATGGCGGCAGAAATTTCGCAAACGATAGAAGATCAAAATAAGCGTCCACGCAAAACCTTCATCACGCCTAGCACCCAGGCGGTGGGTTATGCGATGTACTACAAGTCTTTGCAAAAACGCGTGGAAGATATCGGGACGCTCAATTTTCCGCAAAAAGACGGCAAGAAAATGTATGGCGAGTTGATTGTATATATCCCGATTTTTCAGGATGGCACTATCTACGAAAAAGATGGCGGACCAAAAGTCGAGAAGTCATCTGGCAATAAAGCTCTAGATGCCGCCGCTTTGCGCATCGTCAGGCGCGCCGCACCTTTCGGTAAATTTCCACCGAATATGCGCTCGGCCGATAAAGATGATTTATGGATAGTGATTACGCGGTTTAAATTTACCCGTGACCAATTATTAGAAACAGAATTACGGACTGGCAAATGAGCGAGTTTGGCAAAATTGATCAATACCTGGTAATCGGCAATCCGATTGGGCATAGCAAATCGCCAGCGATCCACGCGCAATTTGCCGCGCAAACGGCGCAGCACATGAGTTATAAAGCTCTGATGGCACCACTCGGTGGCTTTGCCGCGAGCGTGCACGCCTTCAGGCACACAGGTGGCAATGGTGCCAATGTCACGGTACCGTTTAAATTGGAAGCCTATGCGATGGCGACACACCTGACCGCTCGTGCCGAGGCGGCAGGTGCGGTGAATACCTTGAAATTTGAAGGCGAACAAATTTTAGGCGACAACACCGATGGTATCGGTTTAGTGGTGGACATTACGCGCAATGCCGGCGCAACATTCCAAAACAAACGTGTTTTGCTGTTAGGTGCAGGTGGCGCGGCGCGCGGCGTATTGATGCCGATTTTGTTAGAGCAGCCAAGTGAGCTGGTAATCGCCAATCGCACGCCGGGCAAGGCACAACAATTGCTGGAACTGGCGTACAGTCACGGTGTGGATACGGTAGCAGTGAGCGTCTCAGATTGGGCGCAACTGAGTGGCGAGTTCGACATCATCATCAACGCCACTTCCGCCAGTTTATCGGATGAGGTGCCACCGATTTCGCCGGCTTTATTTAATGCGTCGACCTTGGCTTATGACATGATGTATGGCGCAGCGCCAACCGCGTTTTTACGTTTTGCCGATAACGCAGGTGCGCAGATTCGTGATGGTTTGGGGATGCTGGTAGAGCAAGCCGCCGAAGCTTTTTATGTATGGCGTGGTGTCAGGCCAGAGACATCGTCGGTACTGAAAACTTTACGTCAGTCACTGGAGTTGGGGGCACAATGAAGCGACTAATTTTGTGGACTATTTTTCTACCAGTCTTATTATTTTTGTTGTTGCAACTGTATTTTTTTGTGCAAATTTGCTGGTGGGTAAAATACAACCCTAGTTCCACCAGTTTCATGCGCCATCAGTTAGAAGTCTTGCAGGAAAAAAATCCTAAAGCACAATTACAACATAAGTGGGTGCCATATGACCGTATCTCAAATAATTTAAAGCGGGCCGTAATCAGCTCGGAAGATGACGGCTTTTCTGAACATGAAGGGGTGGATTGGGATGCCATGCAAAAAGCCTTTGAAAAGAATAAGAAAAAAGGCAAAGTGGTTTCTGGCGGCTCTACCATCACGCAACAATTAGCCAAAAATCTTTTTCTCTCAGGCGAGCGCAGCTACTATCGCAAAGGCCAGGAGCTGATCATTACCTACATGCTGGAACTATGTATGGACAAGGAAAGAATCTTTGAAATTTACTTGAATGTGGTTGAATGGGGTGTCGGCGTTTTTGGCGCAGAAGCGGCATCAAATCACTATTACGGTATCAGCGCTGCGGCCTTGGCACCAGCGCAAGCGGCACGCCTGGCGGTGATGTTGCCAAAGCCCAGATTCTTCGACAAAAATACCGGTTCAGCGTATTTGCAAAAGCGTACTGAGATTATTTTGCGCCGTATGAATTCTGCGGAATTGCCGTGATGATGCTGAGAGCAAAACTCAGACAGAGCGGGGCGATCAATTTAGTCCTTGTAGCACTCATGATGATGGTTTTGAGTTTGGCGGCCTTGTCCTTGCTGTATTACATGCGGTATGGACATGTTCCTTTGCAAGACGTTTGGCAAGGTTGGAGCAAGTCCGCTGAGGTAGTTTTACCAGGTCAGGCTGCGACTGTTGATGCTGGAATAAAACGTTGCACTATCAAGGGTAAAGTTGTTTTTTCTGATGTTGAATGCAGCGATAGTAATCCGACTACGCGGGCGGTTAAACTAGTCGACAATAAAGGTGGTGAGCCACCTAAAGTATCCGCTGCCGGCAAAGTGCAAGACGCAGTTCACTCCGCCAATGAAGGCGATGTGAAATCACAGATGATAGATAAAGCAGTCAAATAATTGTAAGAAATTTTTAATCGGATTGTCCCATGATTAATGTATTCGTTCTACATAATGGCCGCCTGAGCCAAATCAATATCGAGAATCGCGAAGATCTCGAAAACACTCTGCCGATCTGGGTAGATTTGACCGACCCTAACGAAGAAGAGCGCGAGTGGGTAAAAAGTATTTATGGCGTAACCCTTCCAGGTGAAGATGAAGTCAAGGATATCGAAGCCTCCGCCCGTTACTACGAGGCGGATAACGGCGATTTACATTTGCGCACAGATTTTTTAATCGACGATGACGACGAACCAGCCCGCACGGTAACCGTGGCGTTTATTCTGGCACGCGATATTTTATTCTCGGTACACACGCTGGATTTGCCGGTGTTTCGCCTGGTACGCATGCGCGCGCGTTCCCGCCCTGGCTCTATCGCCGATTACAAAGATGTCTTGATGGATTTGTACGCGACCGATGCGGAATATTCAGCCGATGCTTTAGAAGGTATTTATCAAAATCTTGAAAGCGTTAGCCGTGCCGTTTTGCAAGAAAATTTTTCAGATCAGGATGCCGCAGTTGCCCTGAACGCGATTGCGCAAGAAGAAGATTTGAACGGGAGAATCCGCCGCAATATGATGGATACCCGGCGCGCTGTCAGCTTCTTGATGCGCGGGCGTTTATTAAATTCTGAGCAGTTTGAGGAAGCCAGACAGATTTTGCGTGATATAGA
>JANYFV010000005.1 GCA_025359635.1 Undibacterium sp.
GCAACATGGTGAAATCGAATACGTACTGAGCCAAGTCGCCGGTGCACAAGCGGTAGGCGGCGTCTCGGTAGAACAACTGCATCATTTGCTGGGACGCTTAATCGAACTGACTGAAGAATTCTCTGACGCGATTGCCTCCGGTTCAGAATTCCAGCTACGCACAGCGCAACAAAAATGGCATACCGCCTGCGATTGGGTAGAAAAAGGTTCGTTGATTATTCACGCGATTACCAACGATAGCCGTGCCGATGCCGCCACGCATAAAGCCGCACAGGCGATAGGCCGGGCCCAGAGCGCGCTGTTAAATATGCAAGGGATGTTCTCGCGCGCGCTGAACCAGATCGAGCGGCAACGCGTGCATCTGGGGCAATCTGGCCTCTCCACCACCGACATCAAGACCTGGCTCTTGCAAAGGGATGATCTGGCATCGCTGGCGGACAATGCGCTGGCGCATCCGGTGACACCGCTGTTCATCACACCGTCGGAAATGATCGATGTGGCGGAAAGCGAACTCTTGGCGACCCGGGTTTCCGCAGTGGGCGGTGCCTTACCTGAGGGCGAAAACGCACCGGAAATCGCCAAAGACGATAGCGACGCCTTGCTGGAACTCGATCATTGGCTGGCATTATTAACCGGCACCAAACCCATCGACAAACCTACACCCTTGCAAGAAATTTTATTGCCAGCGAGTTTCGCGATTGCTTCGTACCGCGCTTCGCTGTTGCCACTGTTGGGCGACGTCAACGAATCTGCCTTGCAAGGCGCGACCGCCGCCTTGGCACGCCTGCCGCTGGAATTCAGATCCAAAGACAAGATGCAAAAAGTCCACGCCGAGCATGTGGCGGCGATGTCGATTGCCAGCCTAGCCTCCACCACAGACACCACAGAAGCATTAGAACCAGAAGAGAAACACCATGACTGAAGATGCACAAATCCTGATCGCGCGCATGCTGGCGCACCAGACTCTGCGCCGCGAAGACAAGCTGGTCAAGCGCGCCTTATCGGATGAAAATTTTCGTACTGATGTCGACGCGCGCTTAAAAGCTTGCGGCATGAAATTTCTCGATAATGTCTACGCCGATCACGTCACGCTGGCCTTGACGCGCGACAGTGAATCCAAAGTTTTCGGCACCAAAGAAACCTGGCAGAACAATAATTTCAGCCTGGCGCGCGATGGAGTCGCGCTGCTGGTGGTCTTGTGGGCCTTGATCATTTTGCCCAAGCGCGAAAGACAGGAAGCGCATCAACTGGCAGAAGAAGAACAGAACGATATGTTCGGCAAAGAGAAGCCGATGCCGCGTGCGGAAGAAACCTCGATGGGTATTTCTTACCGCGCCCTGCTGGCCGATTTCGGCGACAAGCTAGGCAAAAAAACTCGCATGGATATGAACCTGGGCCAGCTCGCACGTTTGGGTTTTATCGAACGCAAAACCGACCTGATTTTAGAAGGCCCGCTGCTCGATCTGATGATGGATACCGACACCTTAAAAGACCGCATCATCAACGGTGCGCTCTCGGATATTTTCCCGCATCACGTACAACGCACACCGGCAGTGTTAGCTGCAGCGGAAGAAATCGTCGTTGTCGAAGGCGTATCGGATGCTGAATAAAGTATTTCTTAAAACCTTTAGCCGCAGAGACGCAGAGGCGCAGAGGCTGAGAGAAAATCAGGGGCTAACTCTGCGTCCTTTGCGCCTCTGCGGCAAATTGTTTTCATCATTGATTTAGAAAAATAAAAACTATGTTTCATATCAAATCTTTAGAACTGGTGCACTGGGACTACTGGCAGCGCATCAAGAATATCCCACTAGACGCCAAGATCATCACCATCGCTGGTCAGAACGGCAGCGGCAAGACAACCTTACTCGATGCGCTACGCACGCTGTTTGGTCTGGAATGTTCTATGGGTCGATCCTACAAACACTATGCGCGCCATTCTGGTCAACAAAATTCATGGATACGCGCAGTGGTCGACAATAGCGCGGTCGGCCCGCAGATTTCTAACCGCCCTTTCCGCCTGTCTGGTTTGTATGACGATGACGTCACGCTGTTTTGCAAGATAGAAAAAAACGGCGGCGACTGGAAGCGCCAATACCTGATGCGCGGCGGCAAAGTAGAGATCGAAGAAGTGCAGGATGCCAATGACTGGCTGGGTGTAGAAAACTATCGCAAGCGCCTCTCGCACGCCGGTCTGTCTAGCGCGATGGGCAAAGTGCTGGCCTTGGAACAAGGCGAGACCGATAAGCTATGTGAATATGCACCACGTCAATTATTGGATCTGGTGTTTCAGGTGTTCGGCGACAAGGAAGTCTTGGATGCCTACGACGACGCCAAGCGTCACCAGCGCGATACCGAAACAGAATTGCAGCATTTTGAAACTGAATTCGAAGCGGCAAAAACCAATCTGGAAGGCTTACGCCTGCGCGTCGCCAACTACCATCAGTGGGAAGCGCTCAACAAAGAAAAACGTGATCTGCAAGAAGAGATTTTACCGACGCTTCAATACCACGAAGCGCTGGAGCATGCGGCCGCTACCAGCGCCTCGCTGCGCGGCAGCAAGCGCTTTTTGAAGACGCAGGAAGATGGCCTTTCTGAGCGGCGCGGCAGCCTGGCGATGCAGGCGCAAGCACGCACTGAAGCGCAGCAACACGAAGCGGCGCTG
>JANYFV010000020.1 GCA_025359635.1 Undibacterium sp.
TAAACCGGTGTTCAAGGCCGACCCGCTGAATCTGTTTATCGTGGTCGAACTTGGTGATCATCATGCAACGATTTTGGATGGCGATAAATTTGAGCCGATCACGCGCTTCGCGACGCGCTATGCCTTGCATGGCGGCCCCAAATTTTCACCGGATGGACGCTATGTGTATTTTGCCTCGCGCGATGGCTGGGTCGCCAAATACGACATCTGGAACCTGACACTCATTTCCGAAATACGCGTCGGCATCAACACGCGCAACCTGGCCATATCCAGCGACGGCCGCTATGCCATGATCGCCAATTATCTACCGCATAGCATGGTGGTGCTGGACACCACAGACCTGACACCGATCAAGATCGTTGACGTCAAGGACGACAGCGGAAAAACCTCGCGTGTCTCGGCCGTGTATGACGCCGCGCCACGCAAGAGCTTCATCGCCGCGCTCAAGGATATTCCTGAAGTATGGGAGTTCAGCTACGACGATACATCCAACAAGACCAGCACACCCTCCTTCCAGCCACGCCGGATAAAGTTAGATGACTATGTTGATGACTTTTTCTTCGACGCCAGCTACACGCATTTAATCGGCTCATCGCGCGGCGGGGTCGGCCAGGTCATCGACTTAAATGCTGGCAAAAAAATCACCAGCGTCGCACTGCCCGGCATGCCGCATCTGGGTTCAGGCATCACCTGGGATTATCAAGGCAAACCGGTGCTGGCAACGCCTAACTTGAAAGAAGGCGTGGTCACCGTGGTCGATATGACGAACTGGCAAACCGAAAAGCAAATTCCCACGCTGGGGCCAGGCTTTTTCATGCGCAGCCACGAAAACACGCCTTACGCCTGGGTCGATGTATTTAACGGCAGCAAAGACCGCGACGTAATCCAGATCATCGACAAACAAAAACTCGAAGTTATCGCGCAATTGCGACCTAGCCCCGGCAAGGTTGCCGCGCATACCGAATTCACGCGCGACGGCAAATATGCCTTGGTAAGCATCTGGGAAAATGATGGCGAGCTGGTGATTTACGACGCCACAACGCTACAAGTTGTGAAGCGAATTCCGATGAAAAAACCTAGCGGGAAATATAATGTATTCAATAAAATTTCACGCTCGGCAGGGACTAGTCATTGAATCGATCTCCTGAAGAGCGACAGAGCTCAAACAAAGGTATTGACGTCATTCTCGCGCACGCGGGAATCTAGGTGATTTTTTCGCCGCTCCGGAAGCACTGGAGCGTCATTCTCGCGCACGCGGGAATCCAGAAGAAAAATCGTGCGAAGCACGCCAATATGGACGCTGCGCCTGGTGAACCAACTAGATTCCCGCGTGCGCGAGAATGACGCTAATTAGCAAACGTAGCGTGCATATCTCGTAGCGTGCCTCATGCGCACCATTCACACCAACACCCTCAAATTAGTACCCTCTGTTCAAATAACGGTGCGCGTGGCGCACCCTACAAAACTAACCCGCCTGCCCATCCGCCCGGGCTTTCAGGTAAATCGGCAACATCATGATGACCCAAGTGCCTAGCAGTAGTAACCAGGCGGTGGCGGAATAGCTGATGAGCGCGGGCATGAATAGTACGCTGGCTAGCACGCGCATGGCCGCGGCGAGGTGCAGCCCCAGATACAGCGCCCACAAGCTATTGCTGACCACCAAGGGGCGGCCGCTGTGGCCGAAGCTGACGCGGCTGACGAAGGCGACCAGCATAGTCGCCATAAAGCCCAGGCCCAGCGCATGCAAAGATGCCGAGCCCATCGCAAGACCGAAAGCGCTGGCGGCCTGCAAGGCGAACACCACGGTGAGCCACGCGAACGACAGATGCAACATGGCGAGCAGGCGATTAGCAAAGCTGGCGCGCAAACCCCAGCGCCATGAAGTAAAAGCGAAACTCGCTGCCATCGCCGCTGCGATCACGCCCTCTGCCATGCGCCAGTTAAGTATGCCAACCAGCGCCAACGCGACGCATCCTGCCAGCCAGAACCACAGTAAGCCGTAGGGCTTCCACGCCAGATACGGCTTTAATACTGTGCTGCTAAAAAATGGCAGCATGCGATGGCAGACGGTGAGAAATACCGGTAGCAAGAAACAATAGAAGGCGAGTTGGCGCGCCACAAACCATGCGGGCGAATAGCCCGCGCTCCACGCCATTGCAGCCAGCAATGCCAGTACACCACCGCACATGGCAGCGAGCAATACGCTTGGATGATTTTTGTCGGCGATACTACTTTGGTGCACCAAGCCAGCCCAACGCCAGGTCGCACCCAGCCATGCCAGCAGCATCAGGCCAAAGCCTGCGGTCACTAATAATGTCGCGCCATTACTGCCGAAGATGACTAAAACTATGCCGCTAAAATACGCGATACCGGTAGGTAAAAAATACTTATCTGAAGCATCGACTGCGAGCCAACGCGGGCCGGCAGTGAAGGTGAAACCTAGTATGAATAAGGGGAAAATTCCCAGCGGCATCAAGATACCGTGCAAGGGAATCGCGGTGATTGATTGATGGGCAGCGTAAGGTGTATTAAGGCTTAGCCACCACCAAAAAAACAAAGCTAAAACGGCCAGCGCACCGAGAAAAAAATACAGCCGATGGGGGGCGATGGCGAGGCGTTTCATACGGTGTCACCGAGTTTGTTTGCCAGCGTATTTAACCATGCAGGACGCTCGCTGGCATCTAGCCAATACTTTACCGCTACACCCAACTCGGTATCGCCCTCAATGGTCAAGCGTCGCTTGAAAAACAAGGTATCGGCATCTTCCATGCCAGATGCCATTTGAAAGAAATCTACCGCCATTGCCGACAAACGTACATCAGCTATTTTGGCATTTGCCTGTGCTGAGATTTGCGGCTTGAAGATGCCTTGCTCACAGATAAATTTTAGCTGCAAGCCAAGGTCTTCTATGTTGATCAGAAAGCTTTTGCCGTATAAGGTTTCTGGCGCTTGCAGCCATGCACGGCGGCGCGCCAACTCCAGCATTGCTAACAAGGGCAAACTGGCGAATG
>JANYFV010000308.1 GCA_025359635.1 Undibacterium sp.
GGTCCCAAGGGTATGGCTGTTCGCCATTTAAAGTGGTACGCGAGCTGGGTTTAGAACGTCGTGAGACAGTTCGGTCCCTATCTGCCGTGGGCGTTGGAGATTTGAGAAGAGTTGTTCCTAGTACGAGAGGACCGGAATGAACGAACCTCTGGTGTTCGGGTTGTCATGCCAATGGCACTGCCCGGTAGCTATGTTCGGACGGGATAACCGCTGAAAGCATCTAAGCGGGAAGCCTCCTTCAAGATGAGATCTCCCTGGGACTTTAAGTCCCCTAAAGAGCCGTTGAAGACTACGACGTTGATAGGTTGGGTGTGGAAGCGCAGCGATGCGTTGAGCTAACCAATACTAATTGCTCGTGCGGCTTGACCATATAACAGAATCGACTGTGTATGGTAAAACGCTTCGACATGAATTAATGAAACACTGGACTTGTATAACGATGTAAATCGTTAATAGATATACAAACCAACAAACCATAGCTCAGCAGCTACGCTTAAATTAACTTTACATCCCACCACCCTATTTGAGTAATCCTGGCCGTTGCAATACGCAACCTAAGACCAGAAAACTCATCCAGAATTGCTTGACGACCATAGCGAGTTGGAACCACCTGATCCCATCCCGAACTCAGAAGTGAAACGACTTAGCGCCGATGGTAGTGTGGGGTTTCCCCATGTGAGAGTAGGTCATCGTCAAGCTCTTAAATATAAAACGCCCTGATGCTAACGCATCGGGGCGTTTTTCTTTGTGCGCAATTTAATGATTCAACGCTTCCGCTTAATAAATTACCCACGTCTTTCACAACAATTTTTCTTCTCATTTACTCACAATCTCTGTAGTCAATGTCGCACAAGCAATGCAGACTTTAGCGACTGTCGCTTAAATGTAAACGCTTTAAAATAGGTGCTGCAAAAGGAAACTGAAAGGATAAGGCAGTGATGCCGATGTGATCAGGACGATCATTGACCCTGCGGGACGCTCGGGGGGGCTTGCGGATGCAGCTCCCTTTTTTTATTGGCACTTTCAATACTATCTTTTATGCAGCCATGGAAAGGAATCACACAGTCACACGCAGGCAACCAGAGAAAACTCGCTCTGTAGTGTAGACTGGGATGCCGTCAGACACAGTACTAGTTGTTGGTCGCCAACTTTCCAATAGTATTTGACACAGCACCCTTGCCAATGCTGGCTCTTTGATTCATCCTCATGGCCAGCTTGTTCTGGCTGGCTGGCTGGCTGGCTGATTGCCTTTCCCATCCAAATGATTACCGGCAGAACCAGTGTCCCCTCTGTCACCAAGAAACCGCTACTGTACTCAAAGAAGGAGGAGTACGCACCGGCATTCATGCATCTGACCTTGACCTGTCCTCCATCGCTCACGGGCATGGTTTGCTTGTCTGCCTGTCCAAGGATGATGATGGATGCCTTCCATGGATGGATGGATGCATCCATGGCATGTTCCATTTTTTTCTACTGAAACCAATGTGGCATGGAAAAGACCACGATTGCCATGGTCAGCTGATCTCATGTTCACAAGGATTGTGCTACTATTGTGTTGGCATGAATTAGGGTTTCACGGTTTCACAAGTATTATGAGCGGACAGATGGATTGGTACGCACAGATTAGGCTCTCAAATGGTTTTCAACAAAAAGGCAGTAATACCATGCCCAAAAGTGGATTGCATCTAAAGTAAGATTCAGGCTTTTGTAAGCATACCTGTATCCCGGGTTTTGCTACACTGTTGATAGCAGTAAATCCAGCACAGCTTGCGTGCCAGAATACTTTGCCCGTACCTGCTGGAGTCCAGATAGATAGTGATCGCGATTCTGACAATGCTAGCCCTAAACCCTAGACAAACGACCACGTGACCCGACACCCGACACGTCTTTTACCACCAGTCACTGGTAGTTTGTCCAAACAAGACTGTCAAGTCCCCTTTCATGCGTCAGCGTATGACGTGTCCCGAAGGCAACGTCATTTTTTCTTTTCGCAGCCAGGACGCGAAGGCGGCGTCATCGTTGCGTTTTTCTCTACGTCGTCGTCGACACGAGCGGACGATCATCGTTGGTGTCGTCGACCGCCGTGTCGCCTCGGT
>JANYFV010000096.1 GCA_025359635.1 Undibacterium sp.
TGGCTAATCTAAGCCAGCTTAGCAAGTCTTAAAAAAGTTATTAGGGTAGACCAGAGAAATGATTAGAAATGTCGCTACAGACCCGAATTGTTTTCAATTTATATGAATAGTTGAATATTTTGATATCTAAGCTAAAAGCAATAAATTAAAAAAATCAATCAAAATTTGTGGATAAATAAGTGGATAAGCTTAATCCAAAACTTGGATAAGCCAGACTTAATCAAGTAAAAAATAAATTATCCAACAACTATCCTTATTTCATACAGATGAAATTTAGGTATTTATCTTTTTTATAAATAATTGATTTTAAAAAGAAAAACCGGCTTATCCACAGATTAGTGGTCACGTTAACTATTACTACTATTTATATATATAAACTTGTTATTATTAAATTGAGAACGCGTTATTTTTTAAAAAAAGTTAATTCAAGAAATTAACCAACTGAAAATAAGTGCGACAACACATGCCAGTATCAAAACAATACTCAGCCAAGCCGCGATCGTTGTGATTCTGCCAGATTTAGCATTACCGATCAGCACAGGATCATTCGCCAATAGCACCAAAGCAATTACATGTAGCGGTAACAAAACAGCATTAACGACCTGACTGGTATAAATTAATGGAATTAAAGGTAATCCTGGTAACGACACTACACTTGCCGCTGCAACAGTTAAACCGATAAATGCGGCGTAAAAAAATTGAAAGTGTTTTGAATCTAAATTTAATGACGCTGGCGCTCCAATCCCTTCGGCGATTGAATAAGCAGTCGCTAAAGGGACTATAGCGGCCGCTAGCAGCGATGCGCCGATTAAGCCAGCGCCAAATAGTACCGTTGCAAATGAACCAGCCAAGGGCTTTAGAGCCGCCGCAACATCGCTTGCATCATTAATATGAATCCGGCACGATTAAGTGTTGCTGCACATGCAATAGCGATTGCCATACCAATGATGCCAGTGAGTAATGATCCAATGACAACATCAACTCGTTCCCACCGTAAATTCGCTACAGTAATTTTTTTATCAACGGCATAAGATTGAATAAACGCCAGACCCCAAGGTGCTAGTGTTGTTCCTAAAGTTGCAGCAATTGGTGAGCTAATCCATGCAGGAATACCGACTAAAGAACCAGCGGCAGAGATACCGGCGTATTCGGCGTAAATAGTTCCAAAATTTGCAAATATCAACCCTAAAACGGCAAAATAACCCCAAGTACGTCCCCAACGTTCGCGTATCACACCGACAAAACCTTTACCAGTGGCTGCACCAATCCGCACTGCCATTAAATGAAATTGAACCAGTAAAATGGTCGAAGCAGGAATAATCTACAACAGCCGATAACCATGAACAGTACCAAGCATAGAATAGGTAGTGATACCTGCTGGATCATCATCTGACAAGCCGGCAAGTAAACCTGGCCCCAATACAGCTAAGAATGCAGTAAAGGCACCAATACCTGCCGCACGAAAACGGGAAAATTGAAGTGCAATACCGCGTTTGTGGTGGGCAATGCCGTGAGGAGGAGTGCCTTTTTTCTCATGCAATTGACGAATAGCACGATGAGAAAAGTGATGATTTTTTTTTGAAGTGGTCATACTCACCTAGTAAATTGACATGAATTAAATCAATGTCAATACTATGGACTGTAGCGATTTATTGGTACTGATAAAGAACAAACATATTCGATGAAAGCGCAACGAGTGTCAGCGCATGCATTCCACCGTCAAATATAAAATTAAGCGTTGGTATTACTATCAAAATCAATGGTTACGATCAAACCTTTAGAATCTGTATTGTTCGTCAGGTTGATCCTACCTTGATTACGTGCAGCAGCGCGCTCGGCAATCGCTAAACCTAAACCGCTACCCAACTGTTCCTGTCCCGGAATGCGATAAAACCGTTCAAATACTTTTTGTTGTAGTGGCAAATCAATTCCCGGCCCCTGATCTGTAATAGTGAGGCGAAAGCCACTTTCCAAGGTAATTAAATTCACCGTGATTAAACCATTTTCTGGTGAATATTTAATCGCGTTACTGATCAGGTTATCGAGCAATGCTCCCATACTTTCCAAATGTACTGGATGCATGCACGGTGTATCAGTTTGAAACTCAATTTCGATACCACGTTGAAGTGCAAGCGGTGCCGCACTAGCGAGGCGGTCTCGCACAAAACTTCCCAATTCAGTGAGAGGAATTGTATGCGGACTAGGTTCTGCACGCGCCCGTTCCAGCGCTAACAACTGGTGCACCATATGTGTGGCGCGTGCCACACCTTCACGCAAACCCTGCCCGGCTTCCGCACTGCGCGTAGTGGGATCGACCGCACTTCGACTGAGTAAAAGATGGGCATTAATTTGAATTGCAGCTAGTGGTGTTTTTAATTCGTGGGCCGCATCAGTGAGAAATTCGTGTTCGTTTTCTATTCTTTGCTGCAAGCGCAACATGAGATGGTTAATGGCCGACACCAAAGGCGATAATTCACGATATTTGGAATCTGGCAATGCTGTTAAATCCGATTCTGTACGTTGTTCAATTTCTGCCGCAATCGAGCGCAGAGGGCGCAAACCAATACCGACAATTAACCAGGCAGGTAATAATAGAAGCGGTAAACTAAATACGGTTGATGACAATAAAAAACTGACGCCAGACATGGTCAGCATCCATTCGTCATCGACCTCATGACTGCGCTCAACTGTAATTCCTGTAACGGTATCTTTTTCTACCCAGCGCACCCAGGCATTCGCATGGCGTGCTCCAGGCGTTCCTGGTTCCGGTAACAATATTGGCAGTTGTGGTTGCGAGTTATAAATTAATTCTTGATTTTTCCAAATTTGTAATCTGACCAATGAATGAAAATCTAATTCGCGATACATGTCATTGCGAATTTTTTCTATCATACTTGCTGCATGACGCAGCTTTTCTGCATCCTCTGCAATATCAATCATTTGCGCTAATATTTCACGGGTATGTGCCTTGTTTTCATTGGCTGTGCGTAAGCGCTGATTGGCTTTTGCTTCGTATAAAACATAGGCCATTCCTAATATCGCAACCGAAATAATGACGATGCCAAAACCTAGCATTAAGCGACGAAATATAGAAGATTGATTAGGCATTGTCACGTTGCACCATATAGCCAACACCGCGTACCGTGCGGATCACGCGCTCACCGATTTTTTTGCGCAAATTAAAAATATGCACGTCTAACGTTTGCCCTTCACTATGTGGCAAAACACGACTTTCTAATTCTGCACGGGTAAGTACGCGATCAGACTGTTTGATAAGGTTAAGTAACAAGGCGAATTCGGTTTTAGATAAAGTAACAGGTTGGCCAGCACGTGTGACAAGCATACGGCCTTCATCAAGCATTATTTCGCCAAAATTCCATATTGATTCGGCACCATCAATGGAAAAATTTCCACGTCGCACAATTGCACGCAAACGGGCAAGTAATTCAGGAATTTCAAACGGTTTAATCAGATAATCGTCGGCACCGATATTAAAACCATTGAGTCTATCTTCAAGACTCTCGCGTGCTGTCATGATCAGTACCGGAAGACGTAAGCCTAAGCTTCTAAGTTCACGCAAGAGTGTCGTGCCATCGCCATCTGGTAAACCTAAATCGAGTAATACAGCATCAAAATTTTCTGTTTGAATTTTCTGAATTGCGTTCATCGCAAGCCGTACCCACACGACGCTATGACCCTCGTCTTGTAGTACGGACAGCAAGGCTCGTCCTATGGCCAAATCATCTTCGATAATAAATATTTTCATGATTTTAGTATAGCAGCGCAGGCATAGCGGAAAAATGAAAAGTCGAGCCGAAACTTCAGATTGTCTTTAGATGATCATGTACTGTCTAGTGACATTTTTTGCTTTCTAAATCCATGATTGATCTTTAAATTTGTAGTAAAACAAGAAAATTTTTTTAAACGTTTTAAATGCAACAAAATTTATTTTAATGCGTAAGCAGAGTGAAAATTCTTCAAATTCAATATGAATCTTCAGGCCTCCTTTAGCCATATTTTTCTCTTCTGTTGACCCTCTCTTTTGGACAATATACCATTTTTTGGCTGATGCTAACTACGTAGTCATAGTCTGTCATTCAGCGACGTTATTACTGCATTTATAGTTTTATTACAAAAATTAATAGGGACAAATTATGGCAAATCGCATCACTCAAAGGCAATCATCGCAGCCGCTAGGTTCATCACCATTTCAGCTCAGCCCGGTGTCCGCCGCCTGCGCACTTTTAATCATTAGTCTTGCTGGTGCGGCACACGCACAGCAAGCTAATCCAACTGAAGCTATTGAACCCGTTACCTCTGTCGCGCCAGCAAAAGAAAGCGCGAAGAAAAAAACAGAAAACGAGCCAGTCATCGTGACTGTTACTGGTATCCGTCGTGGTATTGAAGAAGCGATTTCCATCAAAAAGAATGCTACTTCAATTGTTGAAGCCATCTCTGCTGAAGATATCGGAAAGCTGCCAGATAATACCGTGGCAGAATCAATTTCACGTTTAACCGGAGTATCAACTCAGCGTAACAAAACGAACGGTAAAGCCACTGACGTCAGCGTACGTGGATTGTCGCCAAGTTTCAACGGTGCCTTGCTTAACGGTCGTGAACAAGCCTCTACCAGCGATGCACGCAATCCTGAATTTGACTTATTTCCTTCAGAATTAACTGGCTCGGTGTTGGTCTATAAAACACCCACTGCAAATCTGCTTGGACAAGGCTTAGCATCGACCATTGATTTACATACTTTGCACCCGCTAGACTTTGGCAAGCGCATGATTGCCGCCAATGTTAAAAAGGAAAAAATTGGTATTGATTCAGGTACGGCTGAAGGATCTGGTCACCGTGGCACTTTTACTTATGTTGACCAATTTGCTGACCGCACCATCGGCTTGTCTTTAGGTATGACTTCTTTTAAGGAAGATAACGGCGGCGAAAATAAATTTGATAGTTGGGGTGGCTGGTCTCCGAAAGTGAACTTTAACGGTTCAGATGTTTCGGTACCAGGCGGCTTTAAATACGAAACTTCGCATCGCAAGAGTGACCGTGATGGTATCTCGCTTGGCCTGCAATTTAAACCAAGCTCACAATTCAAAACTTCTCTTGATGTGTTTTATTCACGCGGATCTGAAAGCACCAAGCTGACAGGTTTAGAAGGTGCCGTTCCATTTGGCGCAGGTGGTTATGATCCAAATGGAACGCTGACCAATGCAGTCATCGCGAACGGTATTGCAACTAGCGGCACGTTTGATAATTACAAAGGTGTCGTGCGCAATCACATGTTTTCCAGTAAGGACAAATTGACCTCAATTGGTTGGAACAGTGAGTTGAAACTCAATGAATGGCGTTTGGAAAGTGATGTATCACTCTCTCACGGTATCAAAAATATGAGCAACTTCGAAACCACAGCCGGTCAACCTGGTAACACACCAGCAAGCCAACTCGGTTCGATTTCTTTTAGCGGTTTCAATGGCAATAATTTCTCTGCCGTGCAATGGAAACCGAGCTTGAATTATGCCGATCGTAATATAGCCAAACTGACTGACGTTGATGGTTGGGGCGGTGGTCCGAGTACGCCACAGGCAGGTTATGTCGCATTGCCAAATATTGATGACAAGGTCAATAGTTTGCGCTTGAGCGGACATAGGGACGTTGATTGGGGTCCAATCGTATCTACCCATCTTGGAGTCAATTTTACCAAACGTGATAAATCACGTTCGGGTGACGAAGGTCGTTTGTCGATCAAAAATGGCGACGGCTTTGCCAGTGCAACTATTCCTGGCAATGAAGTGGCCTTAGCAGGCGCTTCAGGTATATCTGTGGCTGCGTGGGATCCAACCGGAAGCTTGGGAACTGTTTATGATCTGAATCGCTGGGTGGATGCAACAGTGCTCTCACGCGCTTGGGCTGTCAGTGAAAAAGTAACGACTGCCTACACGATGGCAGATGTAGACGGTAAGCTTTTCTCATTGCCATACACGGGTAATTTTGGTTTGCAAGCAGTGAATACTGATCAAAGCTCATCAGGCAACCAGGTCGATCTTGCGGCATGTACAGGCATCACAGTAACAACTTGCCCGTATAAAGTAAAAACAGGTGGTGCTACTTACAGCAATATTCTACCGAGTATGAATCTGGCATTTGATTTGGGAACAGAGCAAATGATACGTGTCGGTGCAGGGAAGCAAATCTCTCGTGCGAATCTGGATAACATGAAGGCAAGCATGGACTTTGGCCTGCCACCTACAGGTGCAGTTTCGCCAGCCTTGACCGGTTATGCAGGTAATCCTGCGTTGAAGCCCTACTCTGCGCGTGCGCTCGACATCTCGTATGAAAAATACTTCGGCAATAAAGCTTATATCAGTATCGCCAGCTTCTATAAGAAACTAGATAATTACGTCATTAATGCACCACAACAGTTTGATTTTGCTGGTTTTGCCAGCGCAAATACACCACTACCACAAACTGGCCCATATAAAAATTCTACGGTGGGTTTTCTGACCATGCCACAGAATGGCACGGGCGGGAATATGCATGGTTATGAAATGGCGGTCAACGTGCCATTCTCAATAGTGACACCGGTATTGGATGGCTTCGGTATTTCCGTAGGTTATTCCTACACTGACAGTAGTGTAAAACTGCCAGCCAGTGGCGTCGTTAATCGAAATAACGCACCGGTATTCAATGGTCAGGTAACAGAAATTGCGTTGCCTGGTTTGTCGAAAAAAGTGGGTAATATCCGCGTCTATTATGAGAAAAATGGCTTGCAATTGGTGTGGGCGGCACATAATCGCTCCAGCTTTATCGGGCAGATTTTGGATTACCGTAGTGACTCCCAATTTACTTTTATCAAAGGGGAAACCATCGTTGATCTTCAGGCTGCCTATGAAATTCAAAGTGGCTGGTTTAAAGGTTGGTCGGGTTTCATACAGGCGCATAACTGGACTAACACACCATTCCAGGAATACACCAATGATCCTAAGCTGATCACTACAAAAGTAGTGTATGGCAAAACCTATACTGCAGGATTGAACGTTAAGTTCTAAGTTGTTGTAAGACTGCTCCTTGGACGGCGAAAGCTGTTCAAGGAGTATTTGTTTCGCATGATATCAAACTGAAACATCATCAATATTTTAAGCGTAGTCTTTCTAGTTTAATCTCTTAATTTTAGTCTCCCAAGTTCAATATGCACAAATTTCATCAATTGCAAAAGAGATTACGCTCCAGCATTCGTCTGCTATTTGCTCTAAGTCTTATTGCTGCAAGCGGCATGCATGTAGCTTGCGCAAGTGATCCTTACCAGCCGGTTTCTTACGTGAAATTTCAACATGCGGCGTGGACTAAAAATGCGAGTTTGTATCAAATTAATACGCGGCAATTTACGCCAGAAGGCAGCTTCCGCGCAGCTGAAGGACAGTTGCCACGCCTAAAGGAATTGGGGGTCGATATACTGTGGCTAATGCCTATTTACCCGATAGGCCAATTGCATCGCAAAGGCATTTTAGGTAGTCCGTATGCGATCAGTGATTACATGAAAGTGAATCCTGAATTTGGTTCTTTAGAAGATTTCAAACACTTTGTCGATACGGCACATCAACTCGGCTTGCATGTGATACTCGATTGGGTAGGTAACCATACCGCATGGGATAACGTGCTACGCACTAACCATCCCGATTGGTATGAAAAAGATGCCATGGGCAATCCCCATCCAACGCCATGGTACGACTGGGATGACATTATCGACCTCGACTACAACTCGCCAGCCTTGCGTCGCTATATGACGCAGGCCATGCGCTATTGGGTAAAAGACCTTGGTGTTGACGGATACCGCGTCGATGCCGCTGGCTTAATTCCGCAAGATTTTTGGGATCACGTGAGCAAAGAACTGCGCGCTATCAAGCCGGTTTTTATGTTGGCCGAATGGGAAAGTCGCGATATGCATGCGAAGGCGTTTGATGCCAGCTATGCCTGGACATGGTGGGATGCGCTGCGCAATATCACCGATGGCAAGGCCGATGCCACTTCGCTCTATACCTACTATGCATGGAATCAAAAATTCTATCCGAAGCAGGCGTACCGCCTGTTATACACCACCAATCACGATAAGAATGCCTGGGATGGTACCGAGTTTGAGATTTTTGGCCCGGCAGTCGACAGCGCAATTGTGTTCTCGTTTATCAGCGAAGGCATGCCATTAATTTACAACGGACAAGAAGCCGGCAACCGCAAACGCCTGGCATTTTTTGATCGTGATCCGATTCAATGGCAAGCCTCGCCGGATGCTGCGCACTACCAGAATTTGTATAAAAAATTGCTTACTTTAAAGAAGAAAAATACGGCGTTATGGAACGGTGAATCTGGCGCAACCATGCAACAAGTCATTAACAATGCACCGAAAAGCCTGTTTAGCTTTGTCAGAGAAAATTCAAAAGATAAAGTGTTTGCGGTATTTAATTTGTCGGCAAAAAGCCAGCAAGCAAGTTTTAGTAAAACGCCGCATCACGGTAATTATCGTGACTTCGACAGCGGTGAAAATATCCGTATTGATGCCGATAGCAGTTTTGAAATGGCACCGTGGAGTTATCGGATTTTTGTGCATTAACATACGTCATTCCCGCGCAAGAACTATAAGCCAAGGAGTACGATGTTTTTAGTCCCTTCTTCCGCTTGCGGGAGAAGGGAACTTAGTGCAGTTTGAATTTTGTAATTTATTAGGAAAAAATTAGTTGATGAAATCTTTCTCTATCAAAATTCGTTTGCTTCGAGTGAGCAGTTTGTTGCTTGGCTTGAGCCTCGGTAACATCAGCGCTTGGGCGGATGAAACACTGACCAGTATTACCTCACCCAATCAGCTCTTAAACGTGGCGGTACAAGCAGCGGGCGACGGCCGTTTGTCGTATACGGTAACGCGTCGTGGAAAGACCTTGATCGCACCATCGCGATTAGGTTTTTTGCTCACCAATGCGCCGCAACTTGATGCGGGTTTTAAGCTGGAAAAGCAAAGTCTCAGCGAGCATGACGACACCTGGGAACAGCCTTGGGGCGAGCGCCATTTTGTACGCAATCACTACAAAGAATTGCGTTTGGATGTGGTGCAAAAGCCGCCTTTTGACCGGCATCTGACAATCGTCTTCCGGGTCTTTGATGATGGCATCGGTTTCCGTTATGAGTTTCCGGATCAGGCTCAGTTACATGAAGTCAAGATCAGCGATGAGCTGACTGAATTTGTCGTCGCGCCCGCTGCCACTGCGTGGTGGCAACAAGGAGGTGAAGTCTGGGCACTGGAATACCCGATACAAAAAACTGCCTTGTCTGAAGTCGGCATGGCGAATACTCCGATGACAATACGCACCGCAGATGGTACGCATATTGCATTTCACGAAGCTGCCCTGATCGACTATCCATCGATGTGGTTGCGTAAAGTGACGGGGCAAAAATTGCGCGCGCATTTAACGCCCTCGGCCACCGGGCCTGCGGTGGAGCGACAAGCGCCCTTTAATACGCCATGGCGCACGCTGCAAATTGCCGACAACGCAGCGGGCTTGTATATGTCAGATCTAATTTTGAATCTGAACGAGCCGAATAAACTCGGCGATGTCTCGTGGGTGCATCCGGCAAAATACATAGGTGTGTGGTGGGAAATGCATCTGGAAAAAAGCACCTGGGGTGCAGGTCCCAAGCACGGTGCTAATACGGCCAACGTCAAACGTTATATTGATTTTGCTGCCAAACAGGGTTTTCAAGGCGTCTTGGTCGAAGGATGGAATCAAGGTTGGGATGGCAATTGGGTAGGCGCGGAAGCGAACTTTAGTTTTACCAAGCCTTATCCCGATTTTGATCTGCCCGGCCTGAGTGCGTATGCCAAAGAAAAAGGTGTAAACCTGATTGGTCATCACGAAACTGGCGGTCACATCGCCAACTATGAAGCGCAGATGGATGCCGGTTATCAGCTGTATGCCAGCCTTGGTATCAATAGCATTAAATCTGGCTATGTGACCGATGGCGGCACCGCGATTTTTCCAAGTGCGAATGGTCAACATCATTTTGGCTACACCGATTCGCAAGAAGGCACGCGCCATTATCTGAAGGCGGTGCAGGAAGCGGCACGCTATCACATCGCCATCGATACGCATGAGCCGATTAAAGATACCGGCTTGCGCCGCACTTATCCGAACTGGCTATCACGCGAAGGCGCGCGCGGTATGGAATACAACGCTTGGGGCAATCCTATCAATAGCGTTGAGCACGAAGCCAATCTTGTCTTTACCCGCATGCTTAGCGGGCCGATGGATTACACACCTGGCATTTTGAGTTTGGAGGGCGTTAAAGGCAGGCCGATTAACTCCACCGTGGCAAAACAGTTGGCTAGTTTTGTCGTGATTTATTCGCCTGTGATGATGGCGGCAGACCTGATCGAAAACTACGAAAAATTCCCCGGTGCTTTTCAGTTTATCAAAGACGTGCCGACTGATTGGGCCGATACCCGCGTGCTGCATGGTGCGGTGGGTGAATACGCCACAATCGCGCGTAAAGACCTTCATTCTAACGATTGGTATGTCGGTGCAATCACGGACGGCAAAGCCCGTACGCTAGATCTTGCCTTAGATTTTCTTGATCCGGATAAAACCTATGTGGCAGAAATTTATCGTGATGGCAAACAAGCGGATTACCGCAACGCGCATCGGCACGACATCATCATAGAGAAAAAAATCGTCACAGCAAAACAGCACTTGTCGTTACAACTGGCTCCTGGCGGAGGTCAAGCAATTCGATTAAAACAGTCGGGGGGCTGATTAATCGATATGTCAGTCTCTTGCCCTGAGGGTTTTTTTTCAGGGCCGGAGCTTGACATACAGTGCTTGACCTCAGGCGGCGTCTTGACCGCGCTGCAATTTGCCAACAACCGGCCAACGCCGGTGTTTTTTGTAAGGATTACAAACGATTAACTTTGCAAAGTCATCAAACTGGCATTACCACCAGCAGCTGTCGTATTCACACACAATGCCCGTTCTGCAACCAAACGCCATAAAGGGGCTTCTGTCTCTTCCTGCATTTCTATCACGGAGACAATTGCACCATTTTGTGCAGCAAATAATGGTTTATATACCTTCAGTAAATTCCCTTCGATTAAAGCGATTTGCGCATCCGCGTGATCTGTTTCTGCTTGCACGATCTGGCTGCGTACTTCATTTGGTAAACCGCTAGGCAAGATCTGCATCGTCATTGCCGGTAGCACCGGAGTATTACCGGTAGCGAGTACAGCAGCGATCTCATTTAACAGACAATTGACGGTACTTGCGGCGCAAAAAATACGACCGCGTGGTGCAAACGCCAGCGTATTGATTTCGCCTGTCGGCCCGGGCAATACCATGGTGATTTTGTACGGGCTGTTATGTGCATAACTGTCGGCCTGTAATGCCATTTTTTCGTGGCCATGGGTTTTCGCCCAGACTAATAAAGATTCTAATGATGCCGGTGCCTGTCGCTCGTAGACAGTGTGTCCGCCGAGCGCGCCAGTAGCATTTTTTTGCAAGCGTTTCAGATACAAAGGTCCGCCAGCCTTTGGTCCGGTACCGGATTTTCCTTCACCGCCAAAAGGCTGTACACCCACCACCGCACCGACGATATTGCGGTTGACGTAAATATTGCCGACGTGGGCGCGCCCGGTAATAAAAGCAATCGTTTCATCTATACGGGTGTGGATACCGAGCGTCAATCCAAAACCACTGGCGTTGATCGCATCAATTAAATCCGGTAGATCATTACGTTCATAACGTAATACGTGCAATACCGGGCCAAATACTTCCTTGGTTAATTCTGCAAGTGAGTTGATTTCGATCACGGTAGGTGCGATGAAAGTACCTTTTTCGCAGGACAATGGCAAATCAAGTGAATAGAAATTTTTGGCTTTTTCTCGGATACCGTCGATATGGCTTTGCAGCGCTTTTTGTGCATCGGCGTCGATTACAGGGCCGATATCAATCGCCAAGTGATCTGGCTTACCAACGCGTAATTCTTGCATTGCGCCTTTCAGCATTTCCAAAGTTTTGTCAGCGATATCTTTTTGCAGACACAATACGCGCAAGGCAGAACAACGTTGGCCAGCGCTATCAAACGCAGAGGACAATACGTCGTTCACGACTTGTTCTGGCAAGGCGCTACTATCGACGATCATGGCATTTTGGCCGCCAGTTTCTGCGATCAGAGGGATGTCGATATTTTCTGCCAGCGAACGCTTCACCAAAGTGCGATTGATAATCTGCGCCACTTCAGTAGAACCAGTAAAAATCACGCCTTTGACGCGGCTGTCGGCGACTAGTTGCGCACCCACTACTTCACCGGTACCAGGCAAGAACTGCAGTGCGCCACGTGGCACACCAGCCTCGTGCATCAACTGAATTGCACGGTAAGCGATTAAAGGTGTTTGTTCTGCAGGCTTGGCCAGCACGACGTTACCGGCCGCCAAGGCGGCGCTGACTTCACCGATAAAAATCGCCAGAGGGAAATTCCATGGGCTGATGCACACCACAGGACCAAGCGCTAAAGTATTCGCCTGAGTCTCTACCTGTACCGCGTAATAACGTAAAAAATCTACCGCTTCGCGCACTTCGGCCAAAGCATTCGGCAAAGATTTACCTGCTTCGCGAATCGCCAGTGCCATGAAATCGAGAGTTTGTGCTTCAAGTAAATCGCCGGCCTTTTTCAATATTCCGGCACGTTCTTTTGGTGATACCGTTTGCCAGTCCATTGCATAATTTTCCGCCTCAGCCAACGCAGTTTGTACATCTTGCGCATCGGCTTCGATGACGTGACCAACGATATCCTGATGGTCTGCCGGATTTATCACTGCATGTGAATTAGTTGCCGACACCTGGCCAAGTAATAAAGGCGTTGCAGTGATTACTTGCTGACTACAAGCGGCAAAATGTTGCGCGATTTTTTGCAGAGTACGTTCGTTAGTAAAATCCAAACCGGCTGAATTTTTACGCTCATTGCCAAACAAATCGGCTGGTAGTGCAATACCGGAATGCGGCTGGCCAGCAAGATCTCTGGCGATGACGATAGGATCAGCGATCAGAGAATCGATAGACACGTTTTCGTCAACAATCTGATTCACAAAAGAAGAGTTGGCACCGTTTTCCAGCAAGCGCCTGACCAGATAGGCCAGCAAGGTCTGATGCGACCCGACCGGCGCGTACACGCGGCAAGGCTTATTCAGTTTATCTTTGCCGACCACCTGATCGTACAAAGTCTCGCCCATGCCATGCAGGCATTGGAACTCATAATCGGTGATATTCGCTTCTTGCGCCCAGCTGTAAATGGTCGACAGAGTCAATGCATTATGCGTAGCAAACTGAGGATAAATTACATCGGTTGCGGCCAGCAGTTTTTGTGCACACAACAAATAAGACACATCGGTATACACCTTGCGGGTATACACCGGGAAGCCGCTCATGCCATCGACTTGCGCACGCTTGATTTCAGAATCCCAATACGCGCCTTTGACCAAGCGCACCATCAATTTACGACCACTGCGGCGCGCCAGATCGACCAGATAATCGATCACATACGGGCAACGCTTTTGATACGCCTGCACCACAAAGCCGATGCCATCAAAACCAGCCAGATCAGGATCAAACGCCAGCGCCTCCATCATATCGAGAGACAGCTCTAATCTGTCAGCTTCTTCCGCATCGATATTGAGGCCGATGTTGTATTGCTTGGCGATCATCAACAGTTTTTTAAGCAACGGCAATAACTCATTCATGGTGCGCGAACGTTGTGCCCGAGAATAACGTGGATGCAGTGCAGAGAGTTTGACCGAGATACCCGGGCCGTCTTTAATGCCACGTCCGTTCGATGCCTTACCGATGGCATGAATCGCGGTTTCGTAAGACTTGAAATAAAACGCTGCGTCATGTGCCGTGAGTGCCGCTTCGCCCAGCATATCGTAAGAATAACGATAGCCGCGTTTCTCATTATCGATACTGTTCTTGAGCGCTTCTTCGATGGTCTGGCCAGTGACAAATTGATTGCCCAGCATGCGCATCGCCAGATCCACGCCTTTGCGGATGAGCGGCTCGCCACCCTTGGTAATCAGACGCCCGAGAGCGGCACCAAGGCCCTGATCACTATTTGTGGTCACCAACTTACCGGTAACGACTAAGCCCCAGGTCGCTGCATTGACAAATAAGGAGGGCGATTCACCCAAATGTTTGTGCCAGTCGCCTTTGCTGATTTTGTCTGCGATCAGCCGGTCTGCGGTCTGACTGTCGGGAATACGCAACAAAGCTTCAGCCATACACATCAAGGCCACGCCCTCTTCTGAAGACAAAGAAAACTCATGCATCAAGGCATCAACACCTGAAGCACGGGTACGTTTTTGCCTTACCGAACTGACTAATTCATGCGCCAATGTATTGATCTTGGACACCGCCGCAGGATGGGTTTGCATATTCTCCAGCAGCCAATTCACAGAGGCTGTTTCATCGCGCCGGTAGACTTCGGTGATAGCCTGTCTTAGTGTAGATGCAGCTTGAATAAGTTCGGCTTGCAGAGCTTGAAATGGTAGTGGCGTTGAGCTTGGATTCGATGTCGGATTCATAATTATTTTCTAAAAGCAAATTAGATTTAATTGTATAGGCGATCCTAGATGATTATTTCTGGAATTATCTACAGATGGCAAAACTTTATATTTCATGCGACAATTCCACCGAATATTATCAATCATTACTCTGACTTCTTATGCTAGACAAAATCAGTAAAAGAATATTGGCCGAACTACAAAATGACGGCCGTATCAGTAACGTAGAACTTGCTACCCGCGTTAATCTTTCTCCGGCAGCTTGCCTGGAGCGGGTGCGCAAATTACAAGAGTCTGGCTACATCTTAGGCTACACCGCGCAACTTAACCCACATTTATTGGATGTGGCTTTGTTGGTGTTCATTGAGGTTGTGCTTGATCGCACTACACCAGACGTATTTGATGCCTTTAAACGCGGCGTACAGGCGATTCCTGAAGTATTGGAATGCCATATGGTGGCAGGTGGCTTTGATTACCTGGTCAAGGCGCGCGTTAAGGATATGAATGCGTATCGCGATTTTCTCGGCAAATCTTTATTGCAGCTAAGCGGTGTGCGCGAGACACATACGTATGCGGTAATGGAAGAAGTCAAGAATACGACTTGTCTGCCGATTAAATAAGGTTTTCTAGTTAATTTGATGACGTCGTAATGAGGTCTGTGTGATGCCATAAAGTCGTCACACAAACGTCATCTATTCGTCATTGGGTCGTCATATCGCATCGGTACATTCACAGCTTTTAAACCAAGCTGGGTGGATGACATGAAACGCGGATCTTTTTATACCTTTGCCCTGAGCGCTGCAATTGGCACATTATTCGCAGGTTGCAGTAGCAGCACTGTTCCGACTGAGCAGATCAGACCAATCGTTGAAGCACCAAAAAATGTCATCTTCTTTTTAGGTGACGGTATGGGTATGACGACCATGACTGCCGCACGCATTTATGCGGTCGGCGAAGACGGTGAGTTGACCATGGATACCTTGCCAGAAACAGCCTTCGTCAAGACGTTCTCAAACGACGCGCAAGTGACTGATAGCGCACCTTCCATGTCCGCCTACATGACAGGCGTGAAGATGAATAATGAAGTCATCTCGATGTCGTCAGATACTTTGGCCAAAGACCCTACGGTCGACGTCAACGGAAATAAACTAGTCAACAATTGCGGTACCTCAAATGGCACGCCAGCCAGTACATTGCTGGAAGCAGCCAAAGCTAAAGGTTTGTCCACCGGTGTCGTCACCACCACGCGCGTGACACATGCAACGCCTGCCGCAACTTACTCACACATCTGCCATCGTGATCTGGAAAACGATATTGCCGCTGCTGCTGTACCTGGCGGTGCTGGTTACAACGCAGCCTTGGGCACTACCGGTCTGGATGTCTTACTTGGCGGTGGCAAGCAATTTTTCATTCCATTTAAAGATGGTGGAAAACGCACGGACGGGCGCGATCTGATCGTTGAAATGAAGGCGAAAAATTATACCTACGCCAGCAATAGCACAGAGTTCAACGCGATTGATGGCACCAAGACAGATCGTTTGTTTGGCTTGTTCACCTCTAGCCACATGAGCTACGATCTGGACCGCGATCCGGCCAAAGAACCTAGTCTGGCCGAGATGACGACTAAAGCCATGGATGTTTTGGGTAAAAATACCAAAGGATATTTCCTGATGGTAGAAGGTGGCCGTATCGATCATGCGTTGCATGAAACCACGGCAAAAAAAGCCTTGCAAGACACGCTCGCTTTTGACGATGCGATCAAGGCAGCAATTGCCAAAGCAAAGATTAGTGACCCTACGCTCGCCAATACTTTAATTGTGGTCACTGCCGATCATGATCACACGCTAGTACTGAATGGCTACGCCAAACGCACTGGCAAAACCGCTGCTGGAAATCCTGGTGTGCTTGGTGTGGTCAAAAATTACGTTACCGGTGTCGCAGAAAAAGATTTGGATGGCGCACCGTATTCCATCATCGGCTTTGGTAATGGTGAAAATCGTACACAGGCCAGCCGCGCGACGATGTTAAGTCTGGACGAAACCGTAACCAGCGCGAACACTTACCATCAAGAAGCGGTAGTGCGGGTCGCCGCAGGTAGCGAAACGCATGGCGGCACCGATGTCTTCCTCGGTGCAATCGGCAAAGGTGCAGATACTTTTATGGGCACTATCGATAACACCAAGGTGTTTGGTCTGGTAAAAGCTGCCTCTGGCCTGTAATTAATCAACGCAAATTCGACACAGTTGAGAACGGAAAACCATAATGAAACGCACACTAAAACGATCAATAATTGCAGCCACTCTGGCGCTGACTTTTGCCAATCTCGCGCACGCGGCTGGTGAAGCAAAAAATATTATTTTCTTCCTTGGCGATGGCATGGGGCCATCGACGGTTACCGCTTCGCGGATTTACAAATACGGTGAAGATGGCAGCCTGAACATGGATAAGCTAGAGCGCACCGCGCGCATCAAAACTTATTCCAACGATGCACAAACCACCGACAGCGCTCCTTCGATGGCGGCGTACATGACCGGCGTCAAGATGAATAACGAAGTCATTTCCATGACACCAGAAACGGTCGCCACGCCGCCATCCAAAGATGCCAACGGTAACCTGGGCATCAATAATTGTGCCGTAACGGGTAATGGTGTAGCAGCAGCGACAATTTTAGAATTAGCCAAAGCCAAAGGTAAAGCAGTTGGTTCTATTACGACGACCGAATTGACGCACGCCACCCCGGCCGCAACTTTTTCGCATATCTGCAACCGCAATGCGCAGTTCGCGATTGCCACTCAATTAGTGCCGGCCGGTGCCGGTTATAACGTTGCTTTGGGTGATGGCGTGGATGTCTTGATGGGTGGCGGGCGCAATCATTTCACGCCTTTCGATGCTAGCAGCAATAAAGCTGGTCGTGCTGATGCGCGTAATTTGTTGACCGAACTCGCGGCTAAAGGCTACACCGTTGCCGCTACCAAGGCAGAAATGAGCGCGGCGTCCAACGACAAAAAATTCATTGGTCTGTTCAGCAGTAAAAGTCATCTGGAATACGAACTCGACCGGACCGCGACGCCACCTTTAGGCGAAGGTGCAATACAACCGAGTCTGGCCGAGATGACCACCAAGGCCATGGACATTTTGTCGAAAAATGCCAACGGTTATTTCCTGATGGTAGAAGGCGGCCGCATTGATCATGCCCTGCACGGCACTAACGCCAAGCGCGCCTTGGTCGATACCATCGCCTTTGACGATGCGATCAAGGCGGCACTAGATAAAGCCAAATTGACTGACCCTACTCTCGCCAATACACTGATCGTGGTCACTGCCGATCATGACCACACACTGGCATTTAATGGCTATGGCAAACGGGGCAATCCTATTCTTGACATCAACCGCAATTACAAAGACGGCACAGCGACCAAGGATGCCGATGGCAATACCTACACTACGCTGGTATTCGGCAATGGCCCAAACCGCCCTAACCTGCGCACCAACCTCGACAGCGCCACGGTGCTGGCAGATAACTACTTGCAAGAAACAGGAGTGCGCCTCGCCAGCGAAACTCATGGTGGTGGTGATGTCAAACTGTTTGCTACCGGTGCCGGTGCCAAGGTATTTAAAGGCACGCTCGACAATACCAAGGTATTTGGCTTGTTAAAGACAAGTTTTGGTTTTTAGATTTAATCCTGATTAGTTACAGATCTCAGAAGAAATACATTTTCCGTCATTCCCGCTTGCGCGAGAATGACGTGAATGAGTTCTTTGCGTCTCTGCGGCAAGATGTGTTTCGACCTTGTCTTTTTGAAAGAATTTCATGAAATTTTTATCCGCGTATTTTGCAATATTTGCGCTCAGTTTGTTCAGCGCATCTGCTCTCGCTGGAAGTAATCCGCCTGCCCCCGATCTTGATTTGACGATACGCTATTACAGCAAAGTATTGACACCAGAAGGCGTCACGCGTGAAGCGCGTTATGAAGAAAAAATGTTGCGCCGGCCGGGCCATGTCTGGGTCGCACGTTTGCTGCCTAAAATCGCAAGCGAACAGCAGGAAGTGACTAAGAAAAACGTCGCTTTGACAATCAAGGAATCTGAACCAGCACATTTCAACCATGTTGTAACGCCACGCCATATCATGCTGGAAAATAACAAGTTGCGGCTTGAATATGTCGATGCACATGCTAGAAATATCGTAGCCATTCCAGCAGCCGAATACGATAACGTCAACTTCGATGGCTCGTGGGAAAACAGCTTTTATCTGCTTGATCCAAAGCTAGTTAAGGCCATGCCGCTGTCATCAAAGACTTCAAATGTGCCAGGTACAGAGTGGCACGAGCGTGAGAAAAACGGCGTGTTTCAACGGGTCTTGTGGGATGCGCAAAAACAGATTCCGCTGATCATAGAAAGTGGTGATAAGGCGGCGACGTTTTATCAACGCGTTGATGTCATTCCACAATCAAATGTCAACCTTGCGCTACCATGGAAGAATCTACAAACCTATGCGCAAAAAGAATATGCGGATTTTTTGGATTGAAGAAACTTAAGTCCGGTTAGCCAAAGCCAGTTTGATTCCAAATGAAATAAACACCGTACCGATCACGCGATTCAGCCACAGTGCCAGAGTTCTATTAATGCGCATACGGCGGCTGGCAAAGGCGCTGGTTACGGCTAAAAAATGGCACCACAACATGCCATTAAAATTGAAAATACAACCGAGCACGATAAACGCCAGCGCCTTGTTGCTGGCGTCTGCCGCGATGAACTGCGGCACAAAGGCGAGAAAAAATACTGCCACTTTAGGATTGAGAACATTAGTTAAAAATCCCTGAAAGAAAATTTTCCGGTAAGTGAATCTGGCTGATGGCAAAGACGAAGTTGCCGTTTCGACCTGTACCGATTTTTTACTGAATAGCAGATTGGCACCCATATACAATAAATATGCGGCACCGATTAATTTGACGATGGTGAAAGCGGTCGCTGATGTGGCCAGCACGGCCGACAGACCCAACGCCGCTGCGAAAATATGCATAAAGGTACCGCCCCCTATTCCCAGCGCAGCAGCAGACCCGGCACGCCATCCCTGGCTAGCGCTACGCGTCATGATCAACAATGAATCTGGCCCCGGAGCGATATTGAGTAACAAGCCAGAAACAATAAACAGCGCAAGATCTTGAGTGCCAAACATGGTGTAAATTCCAGATGGAAAATCAGGGTTCAATGTGCTTCCAAAAAAGCCATATACAATTCGCGTGCCCGGCTTGCCATCGGGCCGATTGCCAGCTCACGCCCCTCATAGCGTATGCACGGCGTGACTTTGCCGAAATTGCCGGTATTAAAAATTTCTTTGGCCGTCAATAACTCATCCGGTGTGACCGGGCGTTCGGTCACCATGATGCCATCGGCCAGCAACAAGGCAATCACCCGCGCGCGCGTGATGCCGGATAAAAAGCTGCCATTCGCGATAGGCGTGACCAGTTCACCGTTAGCGGTCACCAGAAAAATATTCGCCGTGGCAAACTCAGCGACATTGCCCTGGCTGTCGCACACTACAGCATTCTCGACGCCGCGCTGTTTTGCTTCGCGCAAGGCTCTGGTCGAATTTGGATACAGGCAGGAAGCTTTGGCATCGGTCGGTGCCATCGCTGGATCGGGGCGGCGCAATGACGACAGACAGGCCGAAAAACCAGAGAATGGCGGCATCGCTGCATCAAATAAAGTCAGGGCGAAGCCGGATTTATCGCTTTCAGGTATCAACAAACCTTCGGTGCCAAAAACCAAGGGACGAATATACAGTTCCGCGTCAGCGGGAAATTGCTTGATGCCAGCATGGCACAGCGCCTCTAATTCATCGACGTTATACGGACATTGCAAACCTAGACTTTGCGCCGATTTCAGCACGCGCGCTAAATGCAGGCGCAGATCTGGCACATGGCCACGGATAGAACGGGCGCCATCAAAAACTGACGAACCCAGCCAGACGGCATTATCCATTGCGCCAAATAAAGGAGTATTCCCTTCACTCCAAGTTCCTTTGAAATAGGTCAGATACATGGTTCTCTTTTTTGCAGTGAATTGAGTCGGATCGGATCGCATAAGCAGGCGTTATGGAGGTAGAAAAACAAGGCTCGCAATGTTGAGCCTTGTACCTACATATCGCAACAACTTAGTAAGATGCCTGAATGCCAATTGAGAAATTCGTAGCAGTTGCGCTTGCAGTGCTGATGTCGCTTACTTTTACTTTACGACGTTCAACTTCAGCGCGCAGGCTGGTTTTCTCAGTGAATAAATAAGTCAGGCCGAGGCCATATACCGCTTGCGCCGACGACTTGGACGAGACTGCGGAAATAGTACCAATAGTGCCGTTAGTTTCGCCTTTAACCGCAGCCACACCCAATTTGGCAAAGCCAGACAGGCCAACGATCTGAGGCGTTCTCACTACGCCAGAAAATTCAACACCTTTGGCTCTCATCTCACCTTTGGTTGTGGCATTGCTGGCACTGAGTTCGCCCAACGAAAAATAACTGGCTTCAAGGCCAAAAATACGCGTGAAATCGTAACCGCCAATGAATTTGTAAGAGGTGTCGGATGTTTTGCATGTTGTTGCACCGGTACAATCTATATCCCATCTGGCTTGACCCAAGGCTGCGCCGACATAAACTTGTGCAGTTGCACTGACAGCGAATGTCAAGCCAGTGAGCATGAACGCAGCAGCGAGTATATTTTTCTTAAACATAAAAATCCTATCATTAAACGTGGATAAAATCTCGGATAATCGTGGCCTGATCAGCCACTATTTATCGGGAACGACTGAGTGACAAATAATCTGTCATTTTACCCGTGGGGACTTCAGGCTGTCAGAATAAGTCAATGTTCTGCGTCTTTTTTGCACAAACAGGAATTCAATCGTTTAACCTTAAATCTTGGAAAATGGTAATTGGTTTACGTAAGGCTGAACAAGCAGATAAAACCAGCTTGTTTGAAACCAGACGGAAACTGGCTGTCGAGATAATTTTCAATAGCTAGTATTTCGTTGGTAGAATGCAAAGGTCTTGCTGTGCTGCTTTACACAGGAATTTAATACTGTATAAAAAGCCGCAACTATCTCGAAAATCTAGCTCGTAAGCTACTCTTAGGTTTTTCATCAATCATTTTTTGGGGCGCATAGATGTTTTTACACAGTCAAGCTATCGGCCTGAATCAAAGTTGGGCTCAATGAAAACTATCTTCGCCATCCTTTCGATGTTCCTCTCTATTCAAGCAATGGCTTGCTCGTCGCTCAGTCATCCTACTGACGCGGAGCTTTTCGCCGGCGCGAAGGCGGTATTTCGCGCAAGAGTGACCGAGGCCAAATTGGCCAAGTTTGGAAATCCGTCCAACCCTTCTGAGGTAGTAGAGGTAGTTGAGGCTAAGTATGAGATCCGCGAAGTGTATAAAGGCACGCCCTTGGCTTCAGGAGTGGTCCGAGACTTACCTTTTGGCCCTGGGAATTGCAGCCTTGGTTTGATGCCCGGGATGGAGTATGTTTTCTACCCCGACAAGAACGACATGGTGCTAATCTTCAGTGGCTCCTTCGGGTACTTCAACGCGGATGGTACAGAGGTCAAGCCAAAGCTGGAAGCGCTACGCACCCTTGCGGAGTCCAAATGATATTGCCCAACCTTGCAGTCAACTGGACTGCCTCCACGTTGCACGTTCTCAAATAATGTCTTCAGCAAGCGTAGGTGCGAATAACGCAGAGTATTCGCATGCTTGACGCACCACCCTAATGGAAATTCTCGGTTAAAGGACTTCATCCATGGCACA
>JANYFV010000317.1 GCA_025359635.1 Undibacterium sp.
CAATCAAGCTAGGAAAAATATGAAGCTAAACCCTGACCGCATTGTTGTTGCGTTGTGTTTTATTGGGTTGATATTTCTTTTTATTATTGATTGCGGGGGTTTTGCATGAACATCGAAAATTACAAGGCGGTACTAGCAAAAATTGAGGCCGATCCTGAAACTTGGGATCAAAGAATGTGGCACTGCTTCACTGCTCATTGCTTCGGAGGCCATTCGCAGATTTTGAGCGGGTGCAAAGTTGATAGCGTTAATACTCGCCGCGATGCACGCATTTGGCTTGATCTTGCCGCGCATGAAGCAGATTATTTGTTTCGCTCATACCGAACACTTAAAGATTTTAAGCGCGTGCTGACTGATGGTTTTTACGACATCAATGGTTTTAATAGCGATGGCTTTAATAGCGAGGGTTTTAATGTAGATGGCTTTGACCGCAATCGTTTTGACCGCAATGGCTTTGATTGCGATGGCCTAGACAAAAACAACCAGCCAAAAAAGGAAGCAAAATGAATGAGTTACAAACAAAGATTGACCATAAAAATGTTTTTTCAGCCCTTTCAATTGCTCAATCTGCAATGAAGAAAGTAGAAAAAGCCTCTCAAAATGCAGCATACAAAAAGCCCGATGGAAAATATTCGCGTTACGCTGATCTATCTTCTGTTGTAGATGCTGTGCGTACCGCGCTATCTAGTAATGGCCTTGCGTATTATCACCAAGTCGTTGAGTTTCGAGGCGAATTGGCCATGCGTACAATCATTGCGCACGGTGCAAGCGGAACAGAAATATTTTGCGATGTGCCTATGATCGTATCAGTAAATAGCATGCAAGGCATGAAGTCTGCAACAACCTACGCTAAACGCATTGGCCTTGAAAGTCTGACTGGCGTTGCGCCGGAAGATGAGGATGATGATGGCAATGCCGCCGGTGAATTGCCCGGCAAATTTGGACAACAAGTTGCTAGACCAGCCATGCCTAAAACGTGGACTGATGAGGCATTTAATAATAGCTTCCCAAAATGGAAAAGTTTAATCGAGTCAGGCGCTAAAAAACGCGAGGAAGTTATTGCATTTGCTGCAACTAAAGGCGCGCTGACTAAGGCGCAAGTTGATCTTATAAATGCTGTTGAAAAAGTCGTAATCAACGAGCATGCTGAGTAATGAAGACCAACACTTTAAATTATGTTAAAGAGCATATTGAGTGGCATGAGACTGGCTTTGTTTTGGCGCTAACCCAAGGATCGTCAGAATGGCATGAGCATCGCGCGCGGCATTGGAACGCAAGCGAAGCTGGTATTGTCTTGGGTTTATCAAAGCATACTTCTCGCAATGAATTGATTAAGCTAAAAGCCACGGGCGAAAAAAAGGCGTTTAGTCAATATGTGCAAACAAAAATTCTTGACCACGGGCACAAGGTCGAAGCGCTAGCGCGTGAAATTCTTGAACAACGTATTGGCGAAAACCTTTACCCTGTCACTTGTGTAAAAGGAAAGTTTTCAGCCTCATGCGATGGCTTAACAATAGATAAGAAAATTGCGTTTGAGTGTAAGCAATGGAATCAAAGTTATGCAGAAATGGTGCAGAACAATGAAGTGCCAAGCGAGCATATGTCGCAATGCCAACAAGTCTTGTTGTGTGCTGGCGCTGATTTTTTGTATTTTGTAATTTCTGATGGAACGCCTGAAAAGTTTGTAATGACTAAAGTTGTGCCTGACGGTGCATGGCGAGATAAATTGCTCTACGCGTGGAAACAATTCGATGCCGATGTTGCCGCTTACAAGCACGCGCCAGAAATCGTTAAACCTATCGTCAAGTCAATTGATGACTTGCCTAGTGTATTGGTTCAGGTAAATGGTGCATTGACCGTTACGGACAATTTAAGCGTGTTTGGTGAGCGTTTACAATTATTCGTTAGCGCCATCAACATGAAGCCCCAGGATGACGAAGATTTTGCCAATACCGAAGCTGCGATCAAAACGCTTATTAAAGCCGAGGATGCACTTAACGTTGCAGAGGCTGAGGCGCTTTCTCAAGTGGCCTGTATTGATGATATACGCAAGCTTAAGGGCATGTACTATGATCTTGCACGCACCACTCGATTGACGTTGGAGAAGTTAGTAAAATCCGAGAAGGAAAATCGCAAGCAAGAAATCATTGCCAAGGCAAAAAAAGTAATAGTGGATTACAAAGC
>JANYFV010000139.1 GCA_025359635.1 Undibacterium sp.
CAAATTCAAAAGACGAAATGCCAATTTTTGTTCTCGATTAAGTTCGTCGTCTTGCCAAAAGATCCGTCAACAACCAGTACCTGATTTAAAAGCGCCCGAATCGTCTCACAAGTATAAAATCGGCATTTGGTTTTTCATGGAAAATTATTTTTTATCATTCGCAATTTCAATACAATGTCGAACAAATGATATTTTTGAATATTTTATGTAACAACAATTGATAATAACAAGAGTATTTATCTTGCCGAGTGCGAATCTAGCTAGGCTGCACACTTTAATTCCATCCAAAATAACGACATATGAACGGCACACTATATCTAATTCCCAATACGCTGGGACAATCAGAGGCACAACAAGAAAATTTGTTAGCACAGATCATTCCCGAGACCGTGCAAAAAATGACGGCACAACTCAGTTATTTTGTCGCCGAAAATGCCAAGACAACGCGTGCCTACCTCAAAATACTGAGCCAAAGTCATCCGCTTGCCAAGCCCATGCAAGAACTGCAAATTGCAGAACTCAATGTCAACACGCCAGCACAAGCGTTAGATGCTTTGTTAGGTCCGTTACTTGAAGGACATGACGTTGGCCTGATTTCTGAGGCAGGTGTTCCCGCTGTTGCTGACCCAGGTGCGAACCTGGTAAGGCTAGCACATCAGCAACACATCATTGTCAGGCCCTTGGTTGGCCCTTCATCTTTATTGTTGGCATTGATGGCAAGTGGATTGAATGGTCAGAGCTTTGCTTTTCATGGCTATTTACCGACAGATGCGAGCATGCGGGCAAAGCGGATTAAAGAATTGGAACTGCGCTCAGGCAAAGAACAGCAAACACAACTCTTGATCGAGACGCCGTATCGCAATGCTGCAATGTTAGATGCTATGGCGACAAATTGCCTTCCTCACACCCTTATTTGCGTGGCAACTGATCTGACATTAGATTCTGAAAGCATAGTCACGTTGACTGCAGCGGAATGGAAAAAACGTCTACAAGCGAATCAGGCACCAGATTTCCACAAAAAACCTACCGTATTTTTATACTTAGCCAATTAGAAAAAAGGACGAACGATCTAAAATTTTATTTTGGGCTAAGATGTCAGCCTGCGAGCTACCTTATTGACGAGAGACTGACATGCTGAATTTTGATTTTTACAACCCAACTCATATTCTATTTGGTAAAGGTCGAATTGCGGATCTCAATAAAGTCGTGCCCTTAGATGCCAAGGTTTTAATCCTATACGGTGGTGGCAGCATCAAGAAAAACGGCGTATTTGACGAAGTTAAATTGGCATTGGGCGAGCGTCAAGTCAGTGAATTTGGCGGCATAGAACCCAATCCCACCTATGAAACCCTGTTAGCCACCATAGAATTAGTTAACACTAACAAAATCGATTTTTTGCTCGCAGTTGGCGGTGGCTCTGTCATCGACAGCACAAAATTTGTTGCGGCAGCAGCACTATTTGAAGGTGGTGAACCATGGGCAATTTTGGAAAAACGCGGCAACAACATCAGTAAAGCCCTACCCTTCGGCACTATCCTCACACTACCAGCCACCGGTTCTGAAATGAATAGCGGCGCGGTCGTCACACGTCGAAGCATCAACGCCAAAATGTCATTTAACAGCCGGCATTGCTTCCCCCAATTTTCCATACTCGACCCGAGTAAAACTTTCACACTCCCAATACGGCAAATTGGCAATGGTGCGGTGGATGCCTTCATTCACGTCATAGAACAATATTTAACCTATCCGGTGAACTCGCCAGTACAAGACCGATTTGCCGAAGGTATATTAAAAACATTGATCGAAGAAGGCCCGAAGGCGCTCGTCAATCCAGAGGACTACGATGTACGCGCCAACCTCATGTGGTGCGCCACTATGGCATTAAATGGCGTCATATCTACCGGCGTTCCACAAGACTGGGCAACCCATATGATAGGCCACGAACTTACCGCCTTACATGGTTTGGATCATGCGCAAACACTGGCAATTATTTTGCCAAGCATGCTGAGAATTCGGAAAGACGCTAAACGCGAGAAACTTTTGCAATATGCAGAGCGGGTTTGGGATTTGCGTGATGGGAATGATGATATCCGTATCGATGCCGCAATCAAGCACACACAAAACTTCTTTGAGCAAATGGGAGTAAAAACTCACCTGAGTGACTACGCATTGAATGCTGAATGCATCCCAGCTATTTTATCGGCACTGGAAGCGCACCGTATGGTGAGTTTAGGTGAGAGACGAGATGTCACGATGGACATTAGTCGTCAGGTGCTTGAACTAAGTCTTTGACAAGACATGGGCGTCCAGGCATTTGGACGCCCATGAAAAAATGCTGCGATTAAATTATTTTTTAGCGGCTTTCTCGATATGGCAATTGTCGCTAAGAAAACGTAAGGCACCACTAAAACTGCTATCCCAATCATCAAGCAAATAATTATTTGCCTCTTCCAGAAAACTATTCCAGTCTTCCAGCAAACCCTCTTGCTTCTCGTGCGGTGCGCAACGCTCTATCCATGCGCTTGCTAACTCCGGCTTAAATCCCTGATCACGTATTTTTTTGACTAAAGTCTTGGCAGATTTTTCCGATAAGCTTGTCTTGGGTACAAGCTCAACAGAAATGCACAAAAACATTGTAAGTAAGGAATCAATATCTGTCTTGCCCTTGGTCATTTTGGTCCATTCTTTGGACACCAAAGCATCGTAATCCGAAGTATCTTCAACTTCATGGTCACGGATAAAGTAACGTTCTTTTAATTCATACACAAGTTTATCAAGCGATGCCGACAAATCGCCAATTTTTGGCAAATCTTGCGTGATGATTTCTTGTTCAATACGGTCCGCAATAGCACGATATTTCTCCGGAATTTCAGGCGAAACGGCGACATCTTTCGCCTTACTCTTTCTGGTAGGCTTTACT
>JANYFV010000151.1 GCA_025359635.1 Undibacterium sp.
GCTAGTGCTGTTTTGGCTCGGTAAGGGTTAAACCATGCATGAAGCTCTAGCCCTCGTGCATGTGTCTGTTCTATCCAGAATTGCAAAGGATCATACCAAGGCTCTGGCGCCTTATTTTGTTCGCCGGTGAGAAATTCTGACCACGGTTCAATGGCAGATGGATAGATCGCATCCGCGCTAGGGCGAACCTGCAAAATGATTGCATTTAGTTTCAATTCTGCCGCGCGATCAAGTATCGCGATGGCTTCGTATTGCTGTTGTTGGGTAGTTAAATCCGACCGGCTTGGCCAGTCAATATTCGCTACCGTAGCAACCCACGCGGCACGAAATTCACGTGGCGCAGGTGGCGTCTCTGCATTTTCTGCGAGTGTAGCTGCAGTGATTTCAGGGAAGGGTTTGTTGTTCGCGTCAATGGAAGAAAGGGTAGTGCACGCACTTTGTACTACAGAAAAGAAAATAGCAAAAAATAACGCGCACGTAAATTTTTTGGTTTGCGTACTGAAGCTGGTAGCTGCATAGGCGCGATTTATGGAGTTGCTATTTTCTTGCATATGAGTTGGCCGAACGGAATGCATACGCGTCTTTCTAGTGGATTAGACTTTGATCACCCAGCGCTTCTTCCACAAAAGGTAAGCGATTGTTAGCATACACAGATTGAATAAGACTGCATACAAAAGTGAGGCATTCACTGCCGCAACAGGTAAAGCATGCATCGGCGCAAAGAGTACTTTTTGCAGCGATGCTGAACTCCCGTCTGCCTGTGTCAAATGAATAAATCCCAGCATTTTCGCAATCATGCCAGATAAAGTAAAAAGGAATAAGGCGTTGACGCCATACATTATGAATGGTGAGCTAAGCTTGCGCATTTGACGTTTCAGCTCATCATCTGAATTGCCATCCAGCAGCCAGTAAAAAGAGGAGAATGCGATTGCCGCCCAGCCCGTCATAAAAATACAGAAGGAACTTGTCCAAAGACTTTTATTGATCGGCATGACGAAACTATGCATGATCTGACCTAACCACAAGCAAGCCAATCCAGCCTGTAACATCCAAACTGTTTTTTCCGCTGAGGTGCGTGCTTGCGAGAGAAAATTTCCTGCCAATACGCCAAACAAAACGCTACATGTGGCGGGTAGTGAGCTGAGCAGGCCCTCTGGGTCCCAAGTTTTTGCTTTTTTCCATAGATGCCCGTTCATGAATGCGCGATCAAGCCAGCCACCTACATCGCGCCCGGGTTCTAATGCGCCGGTTGCCCAAGTTCCATTAACGTCTGTTACTGGCACGAAGAGCATGATCAAAGTGTACGTGAGGAGAATCGCCACAATCCATGCGCATTGTTGTCGCCATGAGAAATAGAGGACGATAGGCGCAGCGAGTAGGGTGCACAAAGCGATACGTTGCAGGACACCGGGAAGGCGAACCGTACCAAAATCAAAGGTGGGTATAAGGTTTAACGTAAAGCCAATCAGAAAAATAAGCGCAGCACGTTTCCCTAGCCGTCGCAATAAGCGCAGCTTATTAGCACCTTCGGCTGCCCGATGTCCCAGCGATAAATGCATTGATACACCGCAGATAAATAAAAAAAATGGAAAAATAGTGTCAGTGAAGGTCCAGCCTGACCACGCTGCGTGTTCTAGTTGTGGGTATAAATTATTCCAGTCGCCGGGGTTGTTGACCAACAACATAGCAGCGATCGTAAAACCGCGAAAGGCATCGAGGGAGTGCAGTCGTTGTTCGCTCGTTTTCATGTTGCGTGGCCGCCTATGTGTCGATGCTGTCGAAAAAAAAGGCGCATATGCGCCCTTGAAAAAGCTCATCTATCTTGGGGGAGTGATGAGAAAAATCCGGCAGAAGCTGACGGATTAACGCTATCTTTCCACTATTTTTGATTCGGCGCGATTGAATTTTTGATGGCATCGTATAGATCAACGTTATGAGTCAATCGACTTTTAATCGCAAACACATGAGCTTTGGTTATGCCTTGATAAAACAATGCTATTGGATTGATCTAGGAGCGACGGCTAGACTACAATCGAACAAGATTTTACAAAAAATATTGTATGTACCTGGAGCCGCACAATGAATAAGAATTTTCAGCAATTTTATTGCATTAAATTGGTATGTTTTGGTATTTTTTTGTTGCCGCATGTTGTGGCTCAGGCGCAAGAATTTATTCCTCCTAGTGTGAAGCTTGTGTTGCAAGAAGCGGATGTGCCAACCACTTCTATTTCGTTGCTGGTGCTGCCTTTAGGGAGTAACGAAGCAAAACTGGCGGTGCGGGAAAATATGGCGATGAGTCCTGCGTCGACGATGAAGTTGGTCACAACGTTTATTGCTTTGGAAGAGCTAGGCCCCACTTTTCGCTGGAAAACCCAACTCCTTAGCGATGTTGAACCGAGAAATAATAGGCTTAAGAGCACACTATTTTTTCGGGGCGGAGGTGCGCCGGATTTAAGCTGGGAGCGAGTTGGTGATATGTTGCGCACCCTGCGTAACAAAGGGATACGCCATCTTCAGGGAAATGTCGTAGTCGACCGTAGCTATTTCCAGCCGCAACGATTTGATTTGAATGTTCCGGCGTTCGACGAAACACCGGATGCATATTACAACGTGATTCCAGATGCTTTACTGGTGCAAAGTAACTTAATTGGCTTTGACATCGAAAGTTCAGACAGCAAAATCAAATTCACTACTTTCCCTCCATTGGCGCAATTGACAATACATAACCGCTTGAAATTATCCGATGTGGCTTGTGCCGAATGGGAAAAAAATTGGCAGTCTCCTCAGGTGAAGACAGACTATCTTTATCGCACAAGTGTCACGTTATTGGGAGAATTTCCACGCAATTGCAAAATTGTAAGTGAGTTCAATATCCTCGATAGAAATGTATATATTGAGCACTTGATCCGCAAGTTGTGGCTAGAAATGGGTGGGAGCTGGACTGGGCATGTTGTCGATGGAGTGACATCATCATCGGCAAAAATATTGGTCGAGAAAAGCTCTGATACCTTGGCAGACAATGTGAAGGTGATCAACAAACGATCAGATAACGCGATGGCGCGACTCTTGTACGTAACGCTAGGAGCAGAGAATAAAGAGCGATCAGAGGGTGTCACAAGTTTTCAAGCAGCGCAATTGCGTCTGCGACAGTGGTTTAAGAAAAACAGTATCGACGACGAAGGATTGATTTTGGATAATGGTTCTGGCCTGTCGCGCTCAGAGCGAATAACTGCGCAACAGTTGGCTAGCTTGTTGCAAGTAGCTGGTAAAAGTAACTGGTTTGCTGAATTTAGCGCCAGCCTGCCCATTGTTGGTGTCGATGGCACCATGCGAAAACGACTGACTGGTAGTGCGGCGGCGGCAAGGGCTAGAATGAAGACTGGAACCTTACGAGACACTACGGCAGTGGCTGGTTATGTGCTAGACGTTTCCGGTAAAACGTGGGTCGTGGTTGGTATAATCAACGATCCTAATGCCGCAAAAGCACGACCTGCTCTGGATGCCTTAATCGATTGGGTGGCAAGTGGATCACCCGCCACCGAGTTACGGGAATAATCCACTAACATGCAATAATCGGCGCTACTATTCAGAGCTCACTTGAAGCTAAACGGTGTTGCGTCGATAGCGGGAGACTCGCCGCATATCAGATTGCGCAGTAGCGCTGCGCTGCCACACGCTAGCGTCCAGCCCAAGGCACCATGGCCAACATTGAGATACACATTTCGAACCGGAGATTGCCCAATTATTGGTACGCCAGTGGGTGTGGCTGGTCTCATTCCAGCCCAAGGCGATAAAAAGCTGACGTCTGATAAATCTCCACTATTCGGAAATAAGTCTTGTGTTGCCACGACTAATTCGGCAATGGTTTTAGGCTCGATACTCAGATCATTCCCAACTATCTCGACTCGTCCAGCGATGCGCAATTGATCACCGAGGCGTGCGTAGACAATTTTTTGCGACAGATCTGTAATCGAAATATGTGGCGCAGCATCACTTGTCGCCCCGGTAACCGGTACTGTAATACTATATCCCTTGAGTGGATAAATCGGTATTTTGAAACCGAGATGACGCGCGAGCGTAACGCTTTCTACACCGAGGGCGATAATAAAATTATCCGCGACAAACTTTTGTGTGCCGTTAATCTGCCTGAGTTTTACAGCGGATAGCCGGTTAGCTTTTTTTTCTACGCCGATGACTTGGGAGTTTGAAAGAAATTGAAAACGTGTCGATTGCAACATCGCTTCCATTAGACTTTGGCAAAATTCCGCACAATCACCCACTGCCTCGCCGGGCGTATACACGCCCGCTAGCCAACGATGTTGTGCATGGGTCAATGCGGGCTCCAAACGTAAGCAGGCATCCATATTCAAAATAGATTGCTCGCAGCCGTACTGCGCTTGAAAGGCGATCTGTGTGGCGGCAGAGTCGACAGATGCCTGGTCACTGAGCATCACTAATTTTCCTGAAACCTTATGTTGGAAATTGAGTTGTTCTTGCTGCATTAAGGTCAAAATTTGTGCTTGGCTAAGCTGAGCAAGTGTCAATAATTGTAGACTGGTTTTTCTTGCTCGCTTGGTGTTGCTGGCAGAGAGAAATTGCGCTAGCCAGCTCCATTGAGATACGTCTAATTGCGGTTTGAAGGTCAATGGCGATTTTGGGCTGAACAGATACTGCGGCCATTTACTCCAGATAGAAGCATCAGCTAGGGGGGCCACGTAAGAGTAGCTCAATTGCGCCCCATTACCCAAGCTGGTCATTTGCGCGACATTATCTTGCGCATCGATGAGCGTGACTTCGTGGCCAGCCATTAACAATTGATACGCTGTGGTGACTCCGATGACGCCGCCACCGAGAACGCAACTATGCATAAATTTTCTTCAAGTTAGTGAGAATAAGATAGAAAAGTGCCGTTAAAACGGGTATATCAATTTTGTATATTGGTAGCCATCCAACGCAACTTTTCCTGATCGACAGGCGCGTCGCCTACCCAGACTTTGGCGCCGGGCAGAATACGTTCATACAAAGCGATAATGTCGCTCGAGCGCATGCGAATGCATCCAAAACTGACGGGCGTGCCCAATAGGCTTTCTTGCGGAGTGCCGTGAATATAAATGAATCGTTCATAGGCGTTTCGATTTCCATCTTCCAACCCACGCAGCCATAAAATTCGGCTGACAATAGGGTCGCGCCCTGGCGCATCAACCGAGACAATTTCGCCGGTTTCTTGCCTGTCTTTTAGTACGCTGCCAAGTGGCAAACCGCCACCAAATTTCTCAGCAACTTCCATCAACCCACTTGGCGTTCGGTAGCTATCTGGCATGTCACCCAGCCCGTTTTTTGCTGTGGAAATAACGTATCGATCAATTTCTATTCCGTCTTCCAAAAACAGCATTTTTTGCTCTTGTATCGACACGATTAACATCTGTTTTCTGATTGGCGCGTCAATTTTTTTTGGTGCCGAACAAGCGCTTAAATTTAAGAGCGCGGCCAACACAAATGGCAATGTGAACGATTGTTGACGACAAGAAAAAGACATAAAAAAACCCACTCAAATGCTTGAATGGCTAGAATATAAGGTCGTGGATCATTGTGCTAATGAGACTTTGCAGGTATCGCATTACCCTGGGTTATGGTGCAGTTTGATTTTGCGGTCAACGCTGCTACGCAACGCGCTTAGTGGAAGAATAAATAGGCAACAAATATTGCAGCGATCACGCCCGCAAGATCCGCCAGCAAACCCATAGAAATAGCATAGCGCGTTTTGCGGATGCCGACCGAGCCGAAGTACAGTGCCACAATATAGAAAGTCGTATCGGCAGAACCTTGAAAAACGCAAGATAGTCGCCCTACAAAAGAATCTACTCCGTAGGTTTTCATGGCATCGACCATCATCGCTCTAGATCCGCTACTACTAAGTGGTTTCATTAAAGCGGTGGGTAAAGCAGGGGTGAAATCGGTATTGATGCCAAGACTAGTGAAGGCCCAGTTGAAGCCAGATACTACAAATCCAAGCACACCTGAATTGCGCAAAACGCCAATGGCAACTAACATTCCGATTAGGTAGGGGATGACCATGAGAGAAGTAGTCATGCCACCTTTAGCACCGTCAATGAATGCATCGTAGACGTTTACTTTTTTTGCCATTGCTCCGACGATGAAAGCGACAATGATGGTAAGAAGAAGTAAATTGCTGCTGAGTTTGGAAAAAACCTCTAGTTCCCCGCGCGTCATGCATTGACTTAAATACCAAACCATAAAGACGATAAATGCACTTATGCCACCTAACCAGCCGATCACCACTGGATGAAATAAATTAATCCGTTGTTTGATCGCCACTGCTACTAACCCGACAATGGTCGCAACATAAGTCGCAATCATGCATGGAATAAAAATATCAGACGAATCACGCGCACCCAGTATCGCGCGTTGGGCCATGATTGCTAAGGGTATTAATGTCAGGCCCGAGGTATGCAAAACCAAAAACATAATCTGTGCGTCCGTGGCTTCGTCTTTATTCGGGTTGAGGCTTTGTAAACTCTCCATGGCTTTCAAGCCAAATGGCGTGGCGGCATTATCTAACCCTAGGAGATTGGCCGAAAAATTCATAACCATATGCCCGTTTGCGGGGTGGTTTTTTGGTACGCCAGGAAATATACGTTCAAAAAATGGAGCAATAATTTTGGCAACAAAATCAATCGCGCCCGCTTTTTCTCCGATGTTCATAATCCCTAACCACAAGGTCATCACGCCAGCTAAAGGTAAGGCGATTTCCATCACGCCAATACGGGCAGAAACGAAAGTGCCATCGATGATGCGCTTGAATACTTCGACATCGCCAAAGAATAGCCATTGACCGAGCGCTGCTATAAAACCGACTAAAAAAAATGCGATCCAGATGTAATTGAGAACCATAGCGAATGAGTATGAAGTAATTGCAATATGAGGAATGGCAGTTTATAGCACGCGGTGCCAATATAGCGTATGAGTTTAATGATGCAGACTATAAGGTAAATGAATAAATACCACGGGACTATTTTCTTCCGTATTCAGGAGCAATTTTGAGAAAAGCAGTCATCAATAAACCAGGTAGGGTACACAGGCAAACCCATATAAAAAAATTGGTATAGCCAAAAAATCTAGATAGTTCCCCACTGTATGCGCCAGGTATCATCATGCCGGCCGCCATTAAACCTGTACAAAGTGCGTAGTGTGAAGTTTTTTTGGGTCCGTCTGAAATCATCATCATGATCATCAAAAATGCGGTAAATCCAAAACCATAACCAAACTGTTCGACCGCGAGTGCGGCGGCAATAACGATTAAGTTATTCGGCTGAATAGCGGCAAGAAATACAAATGCAAAATTGGGTAAATGTATGGCGACAACCATCGGCCACAACATTTTTTTTAAACCATGGCGTGAAATTAGCCAGCCGCCGAGCAGACCGCCTATGGTTAAAAAACTGATTCCGACGATGCTGTACACCAGACCGAAGTCTTGATTGCTCAGTGCTAATCCGCCTTTTTCTCTCGGGTCCAACATAAACAAGCTCACGACTTTGAGTGCTTGCGCTTCACCTAAGCGAAAAACCAAAATAAATAAAGTGGCAAAAACAATTTCTTTTTTTCTAAAAAACGTGCTGAAGGTTGTGGCGAATTCTACAAAAACTTCCCGTGTAGATATTGAAGCATTTTTTGACGACAGACTACCTTGATCGGCAGCTGGCTTTGGTAAGACGAAGTAGTGATACAGAGTCAAGGCACTGAAGATGCCTGCAATTACCAAAGCAACGATGGACCATGCCTGTGCGATGTTGCCATTTTGTTGCGCTAGTCGACCGACAAAGATCACCGGAATGCCACCGCCAATAATATTTGCGATTCGAAAAAATAGACTGCGCACGCCGACAAACGCGGCTTGGTCAGGACTATTGAGTGCCAACATATAAAATCCGTCCGCGGCAATATCATGCGTTGCAGACGCGAATGCGATGAACCAAAAGACGATTAAGCTCAACAGGAAAAAGTAGGGCGTTTGTATGCTAATTGAAAGCGCAGCCAAGCCAGCGCCTATCAGCATCTGCAAAAATACTATCCAAAAACGCTTGGTCTTAAAAATATCGACAAAAGGAGACCAAAACGGTTTCAGCACCCATGGCAAATATAACAAACTGGTATAAAACGTAATGTCGCTATTCGAAATGCCGAGGTTTTTATATAAAACACTGGAAAGCTGTTGCGCAACAACAAAGGGAATGGCACCGGCAAAGGCGAGAGTTGGCACCCACCACAAGCCATGTCTTTGTTGTAAATTATTAGCCATGCATTATTTCCTGTAAATCACCCGAAAATAGTCAGGCATTTTGAATACTATTTCACATTAAGCCTAGATTTTCCAATGGAGCCTCATTTGCAGCAAAATTATTTCGAAAAGTGACTCTGCCATCAGCGCACATCTTAAGGAAAAATCAGAGTTAAATTCCAGGCAAGTGCAAGCCACTTGATGTCAGTTAACGTGGCAACCACGATTTCGCTTCGATTGACAAACAATCCTCAATAGTCGCTTCTGATTTCAAAAAATAGTGATTGCACTTAGGCTGTTGAATTTTCTGCTTTGCATCATATTTTGTTGAAAATCATCATGCAAATGAATCTTTACCATCGAGATATAACCATATGGAATAATTTCCCCGGCTCTTCGTTAGTTCCATGATGATTTTTTCTTTATGCCCAAGCCAAATTCAAGCGAGGTCAGTTTTTATAATAAAGTTTCTCCCTGAACTGTCAAAGTATGCTCGGGTCTTGAGCATATTTGGTCATTAGGTTGAGGAAATGAGCAGTCTACTTCAACGAAAATATAAATCTAACCGTTGATGACCTTGCGCGCAAATAATTCAAGATAGTCCATCAACTCGTCCGCCGCTTTGATTGCTTGCTCTTCTTGATTGTTGGCGATGGCTTTGGCTAATAACATATGGCAACGAGCACCTTCTTCAATGTCGCCTTCATGCTGAAACGCATACCAAAAGCGACGACACTTAATCACAAGAGGGATGACCGCTGCAACTGCTGATGGATTGCGACATGCTTCATGGATGACATGATCAAGTGCCTGATCTGCTGCCATGTATTTGCTTAAGTCAGCACGTTTGGCAGCTTGAATCATGGTGTCAGCACATGCCAACATATCGGTTCTATGTTGTGGCGTGGCACGCCTGGCAGCGCTAAAAGCGATCAGGCGCTCTAACACCCGGCGTGTTTCGATCAGGCTAATGTGTTCGCCAGCTTCAATATCGCTGACGATCAATCCACGTCGCGGCAATTGAATAATTAAGCCATTCGATGACATACGCATTAAGGCTTCGCGCAGAGGTGTGCGGCCAAGACCAGTGAGTTCGATCAGGTCAGACTCAACAATCGGCATGCCCGGCTTAAGCTGCAAGGTGACGATCATATTTTCAATAGCATCGTAGGCGATGTCTGCTGCGCGCAGCTTTGGCGAATTTGTTTTTATAGTTTGAGTGAGCATGAAGTTATCTTGAGTGTGTCTGAATGTGCCGAATGCCAACGCTATTTTGTTTGGAACATACGCCTATTCCTCAAATTTTACCTTGTAATGCCGCAAATTCTCCAGATTTTTGTGTAAGCAAATATGTCAATTACACAAAAAAAGACAGGTTAAAACCTGTCTCAAAGGGAGTTTTCAAATTTTCAATCTATGCCAATCAGCACAACTAAAGATACATGCGCGTTTCTAATCCTTAAAGATAAGCAGAAACGTCAGGGCGCGACGCCAAAGCTTTTTGTACAATCGTACTCACGCGCTCACGTTCTGCGCCGCGTAAAGGCTGGCGTGGGCGACGCACAAATTCGTTGCCGACACCGGCCATGGATTCAACAAGCTTTAAATTTTGTACCAGTTTATTTGACACATCTAGATGCATCAAAGGCATAAACCATTGGTACAATTTGAGTGCTTCGTCATAGCGTTTGGCTTGCATCAGATTGTATAGCGCCACGGTTTCTTTCGGGAAGGCGACCACCAATCCTGCCAGCAAGCCATCGGCACCAACTGCCAAGCCTTCAAACGACAAATCATCGACACCCATGAAAAGTTGGTAACGTGTGCCAACGGCATTGCGCAGGTCGGTAATGCGACGGATATTGTCAGTGGATTCTTTGATGGCAACGATCAATTCGCAGTCCGCCAGATCGACAAAATCTTCCGGTGTCAGATCGACTTTATAAGTCACCGGATTGTTGTATACCATGATCGGCAATTGCGCGGCATTGGCGATCACGCGCAGATTGTCTTTGGCTTCACGCGCATCGGCAGCATACAGAACAGAAGGCATCACCATAAAACCCTGCACGCCCATTTTTGCCGCTTGTTCGACAAAGCGGATAGCGTTCGTGGTACGGGTTTCGGACACATTGACTAAAACCGGTACGCGCTTATTTGCGACGGTTAATGCAATTTTTGTGACTTCCAGTTTTTCATCAAAAGACAAAGTGCTGGCTTCTCCGAGAGAGCCGCAAGTCACCATGCCGTGTACGCCACTGTTGATCTGAAAATCAAAATGTTTTTCCATCGCCGCCGGATCAAGATCTTCATTCTCTTTAAATTTAGTTGTCACTGCTGGAAATATACCGCGCCATTTAGTCATTGTTAACTCCTTGATTGAGGTGGTTTTTGTTCGTGATGATGTATCATAAACCAAGTTAAATATATTTACAATATATTTAACTTGGTTTTAATTGACTTATGAGTATTTGGTAAAAATATACTATTTGATGTAAGATTTGCATTATTTTTCAAACGCAAGCTTCAGCAGTACGCTAATCGAGCTTAATTATAGAAGTCATCGCATGTCAGTATTATCGAATCAACAGACAATGAAAACCCGTGATCAACTAGCGCTGGAAATCAGCGATGTATTTTTCACTGAGCCACTATTTGATGCTATGCCTGATGTCGTGTTTTTTGTAAAAGATGTCCAAGGTCGGTATGTCGTTGTCAATCAAACTTTGGTCGAGCGTTGTGGCGTAAAAAATAAACAGGCATTGCTAGGGCACACAGCGACTGAAGTTTTCCCAGCCTCGATGGCTGTCAGTTACGAAGAGCAAGATCAATTAGTGTTAAGTGGCGAAGCAGAAGTGCATGATCAGCTAGAATTGCATCTGTACCCTGATCATGACCCTGGTTGGTGCTTGACGCACAAAATACCTGTGCGCGATGCACAGAAAAATATTATTGGTTTATCTGGTATCTCACGCGATCTGGCTATGCCGGATCAACGTCATCCTGTGTATCATCGTGTTGCTGCGGCGGTACGTCATCTGCATGCGCATTTTGGCGAAGCGATACAAATGGCGGATCTGGCACAGATCACCAATTTGTCAGTTGCGCAAATCGAGCGGTATTTTCAAAAAATATTTTCACTGACTCCACGTCAGATGATCATAAAAATAAGGCTTGATGCAGCTTCAGCGATGTTGGCCGATCAAAGCAAAACTATCACCGATATTGCGGCTGCTTGCGGATATCAAGATCACAGTGCATTCTCGCGCGTATTCAAGGCGACAGTAGGTGTTACTCCTAGCGAATACCGTCTTGTGATGTTGCGTAAAGAGGAATAATTCAGTAATAATTTACACCGATTATTTCTACATACATGCCCTGTAAACTTCAGCAACAGAAACTTGTTTGGTTCTCGCTTGCTCGACGCCATTGACAGGTAGGCTGACCATGCCATTTTTTAAGGCGAGCTTGCGATAATCGTCACTTGCTACGCCCGCGTTAATCGTTGTGCGTATTTCCTCATCCATAATCAGTAATTCATAGATTGCCAGCCTGCCTTTGAAACCCGTCTGGCGACAACTCTTGCAACCAGTGCCGCGATAAAATTTTTCGTTCTTATCCAAGGCGAGATTTTTTCTCATTAACGCAGATACTTTTTCTTCTTCAAGGCAATCTGGGCAATTTTTACGCACCAGTCTTTGTGCCAAAACACCAATCACTGCCGAACGGATCAGATATGGTGCAATGCCTATTTCTATCAATCGCACTAAGGCGCTGGAGGCGTCATTGGTATGTAAAGTACTAAACACAAGATGGCCGGTCAATGCACTTTCTACCGCAATTTTGCAGGTTTCAACATCGCGCATTTCACCTATCATGATGACATCAGGATCATGTCTTAAAATATGCCTTAAGGCTTGCGGGAAACCAAAATTGATCGCCGGATTGATCTGAATTTGTCGAGCGTTAAACAGTTCATATTCAATGGGATCTTCTACCGTAATGACATTTACTCTGTCTTTTTCTACTTCTTGAAGCGCTGCATAAAGAGTCGTGGATTTGCCAGATCCAGTTGGGCCAGTGACCAAAATGATGCCGTAACTTCGTTTAATTAAATCGACAAATTTTTCCTTGTCATTTGGTTTAAATCCTATCTCATTGATAGAGCGCAATCCTTCTTTCTTATTCAAAATACGAATCACAATACTCTCGCCATATTGGACGGGGATAATTGAGACGCGTAAATCAACTGCCTGAGATTTGTCTTTAATGCGAATACGGCCATCTTGTGCCAATCTATGTTCGGCAATATTCAGGCTAGATAAAATTTTGATACGGCTGACTACGGCAGGCAGCAAACTGCTCTTGAATTGACGTATGGAAAGCAGACTTCCATCAATGCGGTAGAGTAGTTCGAAAGTTGTTTCATTTGGTCGAATATGGATATCTGAGGCACGTTGATTGATGGCATCAAGAATGATGGAATTGATCAATTGCACCAGCGGCGCCTGTTTCGCCATTTGCTAGGCATCGCGCCAGATCCGTTGTTCGTCAATTAGTTCAGATGTCGGAATATCCAGCTCTTGCACCGCTTGAAATTCTTGATAATTGTTCTTGATGGCAAGTGCAAGATCTTCAGGCGACGTTAATACAAATTGGATGGGATGCTCAACTGTAAATCGAAGTAATTCAAGTGATTGAATATTTGGTAAGGCGAATGTGGCGAGAATCAGCATGTTGTGATGAAACATTAAAGGCATCACATGTAAACTACGGACAAGCTCTACAGGTATCAGCGACGTGATCTTGGTATTAAAATCAAAGCCTTCGAGTGTTACTCTTGGTAGATTGAGCGTCTCCAGGATGGCTCGGTCGAGCTCATCTTTTTTTATAACATCCATCTCTTGTAAAATTTCGCCCAGTTTCTTGTTTGGTGAATTTCCTTGAAGTCGTAATGCAGTGCGCAAATCTTCAACTACTAACAATTTTTTTTACAATAAAAATTGCCCCAACTTGTTGTGATCATGTTTTTGGATGCGGAGTAATTTTTCTAGTTCGACAGAATTTCTTCCGGTATGTAACTGATCAATAGGAGTATTTTTCTTTTCGGTGTCCATATAGATATCTCTTCATTTGAAATAGTGTGTCATCGCTTATTGTGGCATTTGTAGCAGAGCACATTTTGCTTTGCATCAATAAGATTATTTTAGAACGAATCAATTGACGATGTGGGATAGTTGACGCTAAAAAAAGCGCCACATAAATATGATGGCGCCTTTTTACTTGCGCAGGTGTTTTTTCGGTAACTTTGGTATAGAAAATTTGTCGCGCGTCAACTGATTCGACTTGATCGATTAACACGGGAATTCCAGCGCCAGGTAATTGTGTAGATTTGCCGAGAAATAAGGCCGACGCCTGATCGCGTGTTATTGCGGTCGCTGTGCTCTTGATACCTGCAACGATAGCGATTTGTGCGAAACAAGTGTGTGCAAACAAGACGCTGGTCGCGAGTAATAAGAACTTGAAAGTGGTTTTCATTTTTATCTCGCTCCTAATTAAAATACACGGTCATAGCTGACGCGAAATAAGTTGTTGCTACCG
>JANYFV010000181.1 GCA_025359635.1 Undibacterium sp.
CAGCGCCAGCGCCAGCATCTACACCGGCTTGTAAACCGGCAGTAATTGCTTCACTTAAAGGTTTACCTTGCAAAACCAAACTTGTTGTAGTTGCTACGTCTGCACCAGACGCACTTGCAGCAATTCTTCCTACAGTGCTTATTGTTCCCGCAGTACCTCCAGCAATACCAGCAACAACAGGACTTCCAGCGGGAGTAAATGCTCCTGTTGCAGTTGCATCCCCGGCAGCAAGAACCCCATTTCCAGCCAAACCACTTCCAACAGGTGCAGGAGTCATAGCGCTAGATACAGCCTCACTAGCTTGTCCACCTGCATAAGCAGCAATTGCGGTAGTAGCAATTTGATTTACGTTGCCACCATTTGCAGCACTTACAGCAGCACTTGCAATAGAGGAAGTTGTTGACGTTTCTAAACCTAGTGCCAGTCCTTCAGGACCAAGAGCCATAGTTAAAGCAATTGTTTCAATCAATGGCAATGGGTTTTTTAATACCTGTTCAATAGTATTTACTGCTGTATTAACAACATTTGATATAGCATTACCTACGCTAGATATAGCATTTTCAATTGCACCAAGTGGACCACCTTTTCCATCGCCACCACTACTGTTTGGAACAAACCAATGACCAATAGTTTCTTTTGTTGTTCCAAGGGCATGCCTACCCATTTTATATTTTTCATTAGCAGAATGTGGCGCAGCTTTTGCTGCTGCTTCTCGTTGTGCCCAAGTGTCTGACATATCATGGCTCCATTGTTATTTCAATGGCTGGTACGGCGCTACCATCTCGCACATACTCGCTCATTGTTTCTTTGACTTTGATTCCAGCCATCTTGATAGCCCGTAGCATTTGAGGATTTGTAAGTTTTGATTTCACTTGCTTAAACCCTGATGCAATCATTGCTTGATGAAATTGTTTTAGACTGTCAATTAGCTTTGTAGGATTATCAGCAGTAATGACGTGTCCAGTAGCAAATCCTTTGCTTTGAATGCTGTAAGCAAACAAACTATTATTAGCTCTCATAATTCTGTATTTGGGTGACTTTACAGCCTCCACCAGACCAGCGTAAATCTGTTCCCATCTTACGGGGCAACCATTTGTTTCGCAATCATACTTAATGATGTTTTTCGTTGACATAACTTCAGCAGGACCTTTTTCTTTTTGCAAAGACTCCATTACATTCGCATCAGAAACTTGATTTTTCCCTGTGGCGGGGATGGAATTTTGATTGTCCATTATTTAATTCCTAACGCACTAATGATTTGCTGATGAATATCCAAATGGGTTGATAACCAGTCGTAAAACGAATTTTCATCATTCCAATTTGAATCCATTAAATTTACAGGATTGGACAAATTTAGCGTCTGTGCAATGGCTTGGTGTTCGACCTGATGGGACAATAACCAGTCTTCCAAGTCGTTCACATTGGCGTCTAACAAGGGAAAAACGCTGTATGTTGTGCCTGTGCGACCAATAGTCTCTGCAAACGTCTGGTGTTGTATGCCGTTTTCAAACATGAAACCCTTGAGGCTATCTTCATCCCCAAATTTCACCATTGAAAGCGCATCAAGGTTCATATCAGAACAGACTTAGCAAAGGCACTTCAACCCACTCAATAGAAGCATAAACAGAAGCGCCACCAGGAACCGCATTGCCACCAAATGACAACGACAACGATTGGCCAGGACGAATTATTGGTGGTTTGCTTCCACGATTGGCAAATGTAAGTTCAAAGAAAGTAACCGGGACGGAAGGAGTGGCAGCAGCAGGGATTGTGATGTGCGCTCCATCGATCAATTGTGGAGTTCCCAATGGCGAAGGAGCCGCGGTATACCCAACAACAATTGATTGTGAAGCAGCATCATTTGTATCTGATTGAACTACCGCCGCTTGACCAGACAAAAATGATGCTTGCGTTGTGGTGATTGTTTGCGGCGCTCCACCAGTGTTTGCTGTTGATCTGCGAATCAAATAGACGTTGCCAGTAGATGCAGCTGTGGCATCGTAGGAAACATAACAGCGTGTAATCAACAATGCAACAGTCGACGTTGATGCAATAGAAATGTTTAACAAGTCACTTGCCGCAGCATATGGAACAACGTCAAATAACACTGCTTTATAAGTAGGAAGACTGGAACCCAGGCTAACCTGCATTGAATTGCCTATGTCTTTTGCCATAATTTATCCTTTGAGTTCAAACCATTTTAATGCTTGCAGTATAAAAATTACAAATGTTTATTCCAACGTGTTGAGTTACCAAATCAAGGGTTAAGTGTAGACCTTAGTTTGTATGAGTCGGCGCGGCAAGAGATGTACGCCAAATTCACTTCGTCAGCGGCTTTGGCTTGTCCGATAAGAAAGTTAGTAAGCTCTGCTGAAAGAAACCCGGTGTCTTTGGCTGTGTCTGTTGTACCAGTTGTGGGACTGGCGGCAACACCACTTTGGGTGCTACCACCACAGCCCCCACCTCCGGGGTCGCGCAGCCGAGTAGCATGCAGCTTGTCAGCAAGCACAGTAATAGTTTGGTTGTTGATCGCATCTTCACTCTCCTGTTTATCTTTCGCATCGTTGAGTTTGGCATTGACTGCTTCTGTCTTGGCAGTCTCGCTGGCCAGCAGCGCCTTGGCATCGACCTTTTGCTTTTCCACCGCAGCGGTCAGTTCAGCCAGCGATTTCTTGGAAGATTCGAGCTTTACCTTTTCAACGCAGCCGGCGGCCAGCGAAGCGACTAGCAGAGCCATCAAAATCCAGCGCGGGATGAAGTCCAGGGCTGCGAGCAAGGCTGTCATGCTGTCTCCACGACGCCGACTTGCGTACCGGCGTGACTGATGGTGATGATGCGGTTGATTTCATTGACTGGTTCACGCGCGCTCACATGCGTCCACGAGTCAAATTCGTAGATCAACTGGCCGATGCCAATGATGTGCAGGACGGGCGCAAGGGCTTGGCTTACCGCCAGTGCAGTCCCAAACTCTGGGGCTTTGATATCGGCAGCCAGTGCTTTGATGTGGTCGCTGCCAAGGTTACTGCCGACGGCGATATTGACTGCCGGGCATCGGTAGCCGCTGCTGATGTTGATTGGTATGTCCCGTCCGGCCAGACGCGACAAGTGGGCTCTGACGCTCTCCAACATCCGGCAAGTCTGCTGTGCATTCACCATCAACTCCACCGGCACGCTGTTGTCTATTCCAAGACGCTTGGCAATGTCGCTAGCCGTAAATTCGTCCAGAGAAAAATGAGGTGTCAATTGAGTCATGTCGATTCCTTTTTAAGTCCAAGAGCCACACCCACCCCGGCGAATAGCGCTCCAACGCCGATGCCAAAGGTCTGCATGTCAAAGGGTTGACCCCGCCACCCAATGGCGTACACCTGCAATGCCAGTCCGGTAAGGATGGAACCCAACGCGAGGTACCTGTACAAGTCGTGCGTAACGTTGTCGGATTCAGTCAGCAGCTCGCGGAGGACGTTGCGCAGGCTCATACAAACAACACCACCGCGACAAACACCCGCAGTATATATATCAATATGTAAGCAGTGCTGCTAATTTTGAGTGCGCTTCCTGTCTTAAACGAAGCCTGTCAATCTCTTCCTTGTTGTTTTCGGTGCGCGTTGTAAGCACCTTTAAAATTGCGG
>JANYFV010000325.1 GCA_025359635.1 Undibacterium sp.
GGGATGTGCAAATTGATTTCTGCCATGGTTGACAGCGGTGCCGCTAGATCGGGTTCTTTGCCATTTTTCAGTGATCTGACCGCCTCACTTAACATATCAGAATACATCTGGAAACCGATCTCATGCATCTCACCAGATTGGTTGTCGCCCAATACTTCGCCGGCACCACGTATTTCCAGATCGTGCATCGCCAGATAGAAGCCGCTACCGAGTTCTTCCATTTGTTGTATCGCTTCCAGGCGGCGATTGGCTTGCTTGGTCAGGCTTTGCACATCATGCACCAATAAATACGCATACGCTTGATGATGCGAACGGCCGACACGGCCGCGCAGCTGATGCAACTGAGCCAGGCCGAATTTATCGGCCCTGTGCATAATGATGGTGTTGGCTGTCGGTACATCAATACCCGTTTCAATAATCGTGGTACACAGCAAAATGTTATAGCGCTGCGCGACAAAATCACGCATGACTTTTTCCAGATCTCGCTCGTGCATCTGGCCATGGCCAACCGCAATGCGCGCCTCAGGGATCAAGGCTTCTAGCATGGCTTTGCGGTTTTCTATGGTCTCGACTTCATTGTGTAAGAAGTAAACTTGACCACCGCGTTTCAGCTCACGCAAACAAGCTTCACGGATCACTGAATTGTCTTCGCTACGAACGAAGGTTTTGATCGCTAGACGCTTTTGCGGCGCAGTGGCGATAATCGAGAAATCACGCAAGCCTTCCAATGCCATGCCTAAAGTGCGCGGTATTGGTGTCGCGGTAAGAGTCAATACATCGACCTCAGCACGCAGCGATTTTAAGATCTCTTTTTGCCGCACGCCGAAACGATGCTCTTCATCAATGATGACCAAACCCAGACGCGAGAATTTGATATCTGCAGACAGAAGTTTATGCGTGCCGATCGCGATATCCAGGGTGCCGTCTTCCATGCCTTTCAACGCGGTCGCAATTTCTTTACCTGAGCGGAAGCGGGATAGTTCGGCGATGCGTACCGGCCAATTGGCAAAGCGATCGGCAAAAGTTTGTGCGTGCTGCTCAGCTAACAGTGTGGTCGGCGCCAAAATCGCGACTTGTTTGCCGCCCATGACGGCGACAAAAGCGGCGCGCAAGGCGACTTCGGTTTTGCCGAAACCGACATCACCGCAGATCAGTCTGTCCATAGGTTTGCCAGAGGTCATATCGCCAATTACGGCGGTAATGGCGGCGGCTTGATCGGGGGTTTCTTCAAAACCAAAACTCTCGGCGAAAGCTTCGTAATCTTTGTTGGAAAATTCAAACGCGTGGCCCTGGCGCAGCGCACGGCGCGCGTACAGATTGAGGAGTTCTGCCGCCGTATCGCGGATCTGTTGCGCCGCTTTGCGTTTGGCTTTTTCCCAGTTGCCTGAGCCCAGCGAATGCAACGGTGCGTCGTCCGGTGAAGCACCTGAGTAGCGCGAGATCACGTGTAATTGCGATACCGGCACGTAGAGCTTGGTTTCCTTGGCGTATTCCAAGTGCAGGAATTCAGTTTCGCCTTCACCCAGATCCATGCTGATCAGACCCATGTAACGGCCTATACCATGATTGCTGTGGACGACAGGGTCACCGATTTTTAGCTCGGACAGATCGCGCACCATGTGCTCGACTTGCGTCACGGCTTCCTGTTTTTTTCTGCCTACCCGTTTGCCCGAGCCTGCATACAGTTCGGTCTCTGTGATAAACGCAACTTCATCGAGGACAAAGCCTGCATGCAAAGGCGCCACGCCGAGCATGAGTTTGGCATCGGAAGTGAGAAAGTCGGTATAGCCTTCGCACAGGCTTAGGCGAATATCGTAATCGTTGAAATACTGCTGCAGGGTTTCGCGTCGGCCTAAAGATTCGGCACAGATCAAGACGCGCTTATCGGTTTGCAGCAAGAATGAGCGCAAATTTGTCAGTGGATCATCGGCACGACGGTTGACCGCGACATCCGGTAAAAAGCTGGAAATTTCTGATACCGGGCCACCGCTACTGAGTACCCAGCGTGTCTCGGATTTAAGCTGTGTGAAAAAATCTTCGTCACGCAAAAATAAGGCTTCCGGTGCCAGCACTGGTCTTTGCCGGTCGGATTTTAAAAACTGATAGCGAGAGCGGGTATCGACCCAGAAGCGTTGTATGGCTTCTTCTACGTCGCCGATCAAAGCAAAATGCGTTGCTGACGGGAGGTAATTAAAAAGAGTGGCGGTCTCGTCAAAAAATAGCGGCAGATAATATTCGATACCAGCTGAAGGTATGCCGCCGCTGATGTCTTTGTAGATCATCGAGCGCGAGGGGTCGCCTTCAAACTGCTCGCGCCAACGACTTCTAAATGCCGTGCGCGCCGCTTCATCCATAGGGAATTCACGCCCCGGTAACAGTCGTACTTCTTTTACTGGATAAAGCGAGCGCTGAGTATCCGCATCAAAAGTGCGGATGGTTTCTATGCTGTCGCCAAATAAATCCAGCCGATACGGCAACACCGAACCCATAGGGAAAATATCGATAAGCCCGCCGCGCACCGAGTATTCGCCCGGTGACATGACTTGCGATACATGGGCATAACCGGCCAGCGTCAGCTGAGATTTAAGCCGTGCTTCGTTGAGTATTTCGCCTTGCTTGAAGAAGAAAGTGTAAGCCGCCAAAAATGAGGGCGGTGCCATGCGCACCAAAGCGGTGGTGGCCGGTACCAGCAAGACATCGCAATTGCCGCTGCTGATTTCATGCAAAGTGGCCAGACGCTCTGACACCAGATCCTGATGTGGAGAAAACGCATCGTAGGGCAGGGTTTCCCAATCGGGTAACAGATGACAGCGCAGGCCTTGGTCAAACCAGGGTATCTCATCGAGCAATCTTTGTGCATCGCCAGGATTGGCGACAAAGATCGTCAACATGCGTTGCTGCGCTTTGAGCGCGACGGCAGTTTGCGCTAAAACTGAGGCATCGGCGGAACCGTGTAAATTCGGTAGCGCAAAACGATTGCCGGGCTTGGGAAGAGCTTTGACGAGATCAAATGACATAGACTGCAAAACTTGGTTGAATTGTTTGGTGTGTGAGCGGAATAGGTGACTGCAGCGAGGAGTGCGCACGCAGCGACGTTTTGGCTTTAAAATGAGGCTCAATTATAAACGAAGCAGCTAGTGGCGTTTCGCCCAGCCCTGGCGCTTTGGCCCAAATAAGAAAATTTAACGCCAGTGAACCCTATTTCGAATAAATCTTATCCGCCAGCACGTTATGTCGCCCTTATTCCGGCAGCCGGTGTTGGAGCCAGAATGGGTGGCCAAATACCCAAGCAATATCTTAGGATTGCCGATCAGCCCATTTTGCGTCACACCGTGCAGGCGTTTTTGGTCGCGCAAGAAATCGCCCATACCTATGTGGTAGTCAGCCCGGAAGATGCGTATGTCGATGACGCTTTAAGCGGATTACAGGGAGTTACCATTTTGCGTTGTGGTGGCACCACGCGCAGGGAGTCGGTTTCTAATGGACTAAAAGCAATTTCCGCTACAGTCGGGGCGCAAGATTGGGTCTTGGTACATGACGCCGCACGGCCGGGCTTGACGACGCAATTGCTGGCTAAGCTGATACGGCAAGTGGGTGATCATGCAGTGGGTGGGCTGTTGGCCTTGCCAGTGGTGGATACGGTCAAACGTGTTAATCATGGCAGAGTCGACACAATCCCGAGGGAAGGGTTGTGGCTGGCACAAACACCGCAGATGTTTCGTCATGCAGTTTTGGCTAAAGCATTGCTGGCGGCAGTGGAAGTGACCGATGAATCTAGCGCTATTGAATTGTCAGGGCGAATTCCACTCTTGATTGAAGGGCATGCCTGCAATTTGAAAGTGACTTTGCCATCGGATCTTGCGCTTGTGGAGCTGTACCTGAGTGGAAAAATGGCGTAATCAAGCGATTTATTTACCTGATTGCTTACAAAGCTAAGACCGATGGTATTTTTGTCTTTCCCGCGCAGGCGGGAATCCAGAAGCCACATCGTGCGAAGCGCCAATATTGACGCTGCACGTAATGGACTAACTGGATTCCCGCCTGCGCGAGAATGACGTTAACGAGTATTCTTAGCTTAGTAACCCATCAGGTTTATTTAGCCAGATCAAACATTGCGCTTTTAATGCCTAATGCTTCGGTTTTATTGTGTTATTTTGAGCTAAACAGACGTACAACCCAATTATTTAAATATAAAAAATGAATCCAACTCAACCTAATTTTCCAAAGTTTCGAATTGGCCAGGGTTACGATTGCCATGCACTTGTTGTTGGTCGTGAACTTATCATCGGCGGTGTCAATATCCCGCATAAAACTGGCTTGCTGGGTCATTCTGACGCCGATGTCTTGTTACACGCGATTACCGATGCCTTGCTCGGTGCCGCCGGCCTTGGTGATATTGGCCGGCATTTTCCGGATACCGATAAAGCGTTTGCCGGGGCAGATTCGCGCGTGTTGCTGCGCGAGGCTGTTGCAAGAGTGCAAGTGGCCGGATATCTGGTTGGTAACCTGGACGCCACAATTATTGCGCAACAGCCCAAAATGGCACCGCATATCGCGCAGATGGTGGCGAATATTGCTGCGGATTTAAAAGTGGATATCACCAGAGTCAATATCAAAGCTAAAACCAATGAAAAATTGGGCTATTTAGGAAGAGAAGAGGGTATCGCCGCCGAAGCCATTGCACTGGTGTTTTGTGCTTAAGCAGACTAGACTGAAGACATATAAAAGGCTTGGGAAAAGCGTAGAAATAGCTGGAATCTGGTTTGAATAAAATTATTTTAGGAGAAATACAATGCAAAAAGAAAATCTAAAAAGCTTGCTCAAGCAACTCCATGAAGGCTTGCTTAATACTGAGCAAATAGACGACGAAGTGAAGGGCTTATTGCAAGGCTTAAGTCAGGATATTCATCAAGTCTTGAGTAATGACGATGCGCCAGATGATCCTATTTTCTCCGCCCTCAGTGAACGTTCGCAAGCGATGTCGGCGCGCTTCGCCGCCAAGCATCCGAAACTGGAACCGGTTCTACGCGAATTAGGTGACATGTTAGAGAAGATGGGTGTGTAAGTTTTAGTTGAACTTACGACTTTAAGCGCATTATAAATCTGGCTTTGTTGTTACTGTGAGCGGCAATTCAAGTATGAAAGTAGTACCTTGCTCTATCGTACTTTCAACCCGGATTTGCCCCTCCAACAAAGAAGTCACGATGTTGTAGCTGATGTTAAGCCCAAGTCCAGATCCACCTTGACCAAGTTTTGTGGTGAAAAACGGATCAAAAATGTGTGCCAAATTTTCTGTTTTTATGCCGACACCATTATCCTTAAATTTAATTTCAACTTTTTTATTTGCCAGCATTCTTGCGGATAAATCTATTTGCCCATTGCGTCCATCATCAAATGCATGCAATAAAACATTGCTAATGAAATTGATGATAACTTGGCCATAAGAGCCAGGATAACTATCCATTTCGATATTTTCGGGAATATCCAATGTAAAAGTGTGGCCAGCTTTGCACAGCTGATTCATCATTGTGGCGACAATTTCCTGGCTGGTTTTATGCAAATTGAAATGACGACGTTTAGCACTCGTTTGATCAACCGCGACTTGCTTAAAACTGTTAATGAGGTTGGCCGCAGTTTTTAAGCCGCGCATGATAATTTCTGAAGC